>JBEIPT010000329.1:0-4427 GCA_040376895.1 Lysobacteraceae bacterium
AACCCACCGGGGTGAACTCGCCGTTCTTGTCGTATTGGCCGTCCTTCTTGCGCAACAGCGGCGTGATCAGCCGGTCAGTGCCGTACATGATCTTGGACAGGAAGTAACCCTTGACGCAGTTCAGCCCGCGGTTGACCTCGGAGTGGATGTCTCCATGGGTGGCGACGATCCGGTTCTGCTTCACCGCGACATTGATGCCGCAGCCGGTGCCGCAGAAGCGACACGGCGCCTTGTCCCACTTGAGTTCGGTCTCCGTGCGGTCGGTGACAATGTTGCTGGCGTTGGCGAGCAAGGGAACACCGGCCACGGTGGCCGCGGCTGTCGCGGCGCTGTGTTTCAGGAAGTCGCGTCGGGTCTGGCTCATGGTGTGGTCTCCAGGCTCGTGTTCGGTGATACGTCGTCGGTGTCGATCCGGTGCTCGACGAGCACAGCGGACAGCACCTTCGGATGGGATCGGACGGCTTCGAAGCGGTCGGCCAGTTCGCGTTCGTGCTCACCTTCCACCAGCACGATCAGTACGTCCGGCGCCGAACCGGCGATTTCGATACCCGGCACGGCCGCCAGCGTGGCCTCAACCGACGGTCGGTCTGCCGCATGGCAGCGGACAATCAAACTCGCGACCTGCCAGCGCATCAGGGTGCCCCCGGCGGGCCGGCAAACATCTGAAAGATCCAGACCACAAATCCCCAGCCAGCGACCAGGCCAACGGCCACAATCGGCGCCAGGAACACCGTCAGAAAAAGGAATGCCTTGAGCTCGCGCTTCTGCTCGGGGGAGTAGGCCAACATGGATTCGGTCCTGTTTGGGCCAACTCAAGTTAGCCGGATTCCCGGCCATTTCCTTGACGAAGGTCAATTGCGCATTGACTTCCCGCCCCGGGTTGCCAACCATCGAGGTCATATCCGACCGGAACACGCAGAGTCCATGAGCCAGAACCAGCCGCCCGCCGCCGAACACCCCGCTGGCCCGTTCCAGGGCATTCCCGAGCGCAACACCGCCGACAACATGCTGCGTACCGCGCAGCAGCATCATGTCCAACTGAGTGCGCTGGCCGACACCAAGGCCAATATCATCATCACGGTGTCGTCGATCGTCATGAGTCTGGCGTTGGGCCGTCTGAATGACCCGAAGCTGATGGCCAGCGCAGCGACACTGCTGTTGTTCACTTTGCTCGCATTGATCCTGGCGGTGCTGGCCGTATTGCCCAAGTTCCGACAGTTCAAGCTGCCCGATGGTCCCTTGCCACCGAACTTCAACCTGTTGTTCTTCGGCAACTTCTCGGGCCTCAGCCAAGACCGCTTCGAACGCGAAATCGCCAACCAGCTGGCCAACGACGGTCGGGTCTATCGTGCCGTCACGCGCGACATCTATGCGCTTGGCACCTACCTCGCGATCTACAAGTATCCCTACCTGCGCTGGAGTTACCTGTTCTTTCTGAGCGGGTTTTTTGCGGCGGCATTGGTTCAGGGTGCGGTGATGCTCCTGCACTGACGGCAAAGCCGCAAAAACCGGGGTCAATAAGCGGGAGCCTGCTCGACCGCGAGACCTAGCATGACGACACCCCAATTCCGGAGGCCGTCATGTCCGATCACCGAATCCCGACTCTTGTCGACTTGCCCACGCAGTTTCTGTTCCTGCGTGCCGACGAGGCCGCACCGGCGCTTTGCCTGATCGGTGCCGGAGTCGCGTTCAATTTCCTGATCCTGAGCCTGCTTGCTTCGGTCATCCTCGTATGGGTCACGCGGAAATACCGCAACGCCCGTCCGGATGGATATCTGCTTCATCGACTCTGGTGGCTGGGCTTTGGCGGTGCGCGCGGTCGGTTCGCGCGGCATTGGTCCGTCCGTGCGATTTACCCGGCCTGAGTTCCGTCCATGGACACCCAAGTCTGGCTCACCCGTGTGCACCAAAACCTCAAGGAAGCGACGTGGCAACAGTTGGTGTTGTGCCTGTCGCTGGCACTGAACCTGATCCTCGCGTTTTCCGCATTGAGCCGAGAAATCGTCATTCACCTTCCGCCGGTTGCATCGGCGGAGCACTTGATGATCGCCGATGCCGAAACCAATCAGGAAACCAAGATCGCACATGGGCTTTACCTGGCGGGCCTGCTCGGCAACGTTTCGGCGAACAATGCCGGATTCATCGAATCCACGGTCAGCCGGTTCGTCACACCCAAGGCATTCCGGAGTTATCTGACCGAGCTGCAACAGCAGGCCATGAAGGTCCGCGATGAGCAGCTGACGACCCATTTTCAGGTCATGGAAGCCGAATATGACCCGGGCACCGATCTGGTTTCGGTGTCCGGATTGCTGGTGACTCGCGGGGTCACTGATGTCGAGCAGCGCAACTACCGCACATTCCAGTTTCGATTCGTCACGCGTCAGCACCAAACGCTCCTGGATGAGCTGCGCATCAAGGACGAAAACGCCCGCCTGACTGCAGGCCACTGATTGCCGAGACCAACCATGAGTCCCAGATGGTGTCTGTTTCTGTTGTTTGCGCCGAGCCTCTGGGCTGAGGATCCATCGCCCCAGTCTCTGCCCATAGTTCCGGTTTCGGAACAGGCTGCTTCTGCTGAGGCGAAACCCGGCCCTGATGTCTTGGCTCTGGCCGACATCGAACGCCTTGTCGCCGCAGAACGGGCAAGACTTGCGG
The DNA here is from genome assembly GCA_040376895.1 of Lysobacteraceae bacterium. Lineage (GTDB taxonomy): Bacteria > Pseudomonadota > Gammaproteobacteria > Xanthomonadales > Ahniellaceae > Ahniella. The sequence continues at coordinate 2,656 of JBEIPT010000329.1, forward strand.
GGCTGAGTGAGGCGCCGGTCGAGCACAGTTACCCATCGCCGATGCCGGAACTTCCGCCTGGTGAAATGTCAGTGACCGAGGGCGTGACGCTGGCGATTCCGATCGGCCTCGGCCAGATCAATCGCCTGCGAACACCCTTCAGGGAATTCAGGGTGCTGCACCAATCAACGGCTACGGTCCGAAAACAAGGTTCTGCGCTTTATGTCACGCCGATGGATGCCCTGCCGTTTGCCCTGTACCTCGAGGACAAGCATCCACCCAACCGTACCATCGGGCTCCTCCTGCGACCGAATGTTTCCTTGCCGCCAGTGCAGGTTCAACTCGCATTGTCCGGGTTTGCCGCAGAAACGTCGGCCGCGGCCAGCGGTCCGGTTGAACCTCATGTCGGGCGTTTGCGCCAGGTGCTCCGCTCTGTCGCTCAGGGGTTGACCCCCGCCGGGTACGTTGAACGGCTGCCGCGATCCGATGACCCTTTGTCCAGCTGCGCGATTCCCGGCTTGAGCATGCAACGCGATCATGTGATCGAGGGAGTGGAGTTGCTGGTGCTGGTATTTCGCGTGACGAATCAATCAGCAGAGACCATGGAAATTGATGAGGCGGCTTGCGGCGCGCCGGGTCTATTGGCGGTTGCCACGGTTCCGGATGCGGTGGTGCCAGCGGGCGGAAATGCCACCTCGATGCTGGTGTATCGGCGCACTGTGGGCCTTTCGGCCAGCCCATTGAGGTTCAGCACAACCACATCTGCGGGTGCCCCATGAACAACTTTGCCACGATCGGCTGGCACCGGCGTTCACCACAGCAAAGGCGCCTCTTGATCGTTGGTGCCGTCTTGGTCGCGGCCAGCGTAATCGCATATGTTTTTGCGCCAAAAGTTCGTCCAGCCGGAATACCGGCGCCCAAGTCTCTGGGAAATGTCCTGACACCCGCCGATCCGAAGGAGCTTGGTTTGTCGGCCATTGCCAACGAATTGAAGCTGCTCAAGAGCCAGGTGGAACAGAACCGACGAGCCGCCGAAACGGAATTGTCGCCCGTACAGCCATCGTCCGACCTTGATGCCTTGCGTTTGGAGCTGGCTTCACTACGCGCAGAATTGATCCAGATACGCGCACGTCCGACATCGAACTCGGCACTGGTCCCTGCACCTGCTCCTTCCCCTCCGCCCAACGTCGCACCAGCGAGCTTCCAGGTGATTGATGAGGACGATGAACAGAAGCCGCCCGTCACGCTGGAGCCTGTTTCGACTCACTACTTGCCGGCGGGAACCCTGGTGACCGGCCGGCTTCTGTATGGTCTTGATGCCAGCACGGCATCTGCGGCCATTCGTAATCCACAGCCGGTTGTGGTCAGGCTCCAGCACGAAGCGATCTTGCCCAATCGTGTTCGCTTCGATGTACGCGAGTGCTTCATGACCGCCGCTGGATATGGCGAGCTGTCGTCGGAGCGCGTGATGCTCCGGAGCGAAAACCTCTCGTGCGTGCGCACCGATGGCCAGGTCGTCGACGTCAAGATCGAAGCCGTAGCAGTAGGCGAAGACGGAAAAGTTGGATTGCGCGGACGCCTGGTCAGCAAACAAGGTCGAGCAATCGGGCTGGCCGCGTTGGCGGGGCTTGCCGAGGGCGCGAGTCAAGCGATGGGGCAAGGCACCACGTTCGTTTCGCCATCCGGGACGGGCAATGTGCTGCCGGAAGCAGGGAATCGTGGTGTGTCTTCGTCTCTTGATCGAATTGCCGAGTTCTACCTGGACAAGGCCGATCGACTATCTCCGATTCTTG
>JBEIPT010000164.1:0-7880 GCA_040376895.1 Lysobacteraceae bacterium
ACCCCTCCCAACCCTCCCCGAACATCGGGGAGGGCTTGCACGGATTGGACAACGTCGCATCGCGGCTGAAGCCGTCGCTCCCACAGGATTGGACTGGTGGCAATTCGCGACTCTTTGAGTGTTGCTGGAATAGATTGCTGAAGCGAAAGTTCCACGGAGTGTCGTCAAGGCCCGAATAGAGTTTTCCGCTTTTCAGTAAACTGAACGCTCGCAATGACAGGGGTGAACGGCGCGCCGAGCGCAAGGGGTTGCTGCGACGAGTCAGCGACTTTGGCGGGTTCCGAGGCGAAGTGGGGTTATTGCAAGCAGACTCCCCCAGGAATGCCCCATGTCCATCAATACGAAGTGTTCGGTAAAGACACCGCCGGAGTTTCAATCCGTCTCGGACTTCAAGCCGACCAGCCCGGTCATGGCGCGACTCGTGATGCTGTTCGTCTGGGCATTCGGGGCTTTGAACGCGACGAGCCAGGATCTGCCCGTCACCGTGTTGTCGTCGCCGAACGTCGATCTGACCCAAGCCGGGGCCATTCGCAGTGTGTTGCGGCAGCCGGACGGGAATTGGCTGGTGGCTGGCAACTATCAGCGGCTTGGCACCGTGCGGCGCCCTGGCCTCGGACGGCTGGCGGCAGACGGGTCAGTTGATACGTCCTTTCAGACGGTGACGTCGCTGAACCCTTCGAACATCCGGCAAATCGTCAGCCGCGACGATGGCAGCAGCTTCGTGTTGCACTTGAACCTCGTTCAGCGGCTGCTGAGCAATGGCACCGTCGATCCGACGTTTCCTTCGGTGGTCTTCAACCCGACATTCGCGAACAGTATCGTCGTCGTCAGCGATGGCTTCATCGTCGGTGGAAACTTCACTCAGGTCCTGACTACACCGGCGACGACGGTGCAAAGGCTCGCCAAGTTCGGATTCGACGGATCGCTGATTTCGACGTTCTCAGTCGGCGTCAGCAGCAACATCCGGGTCATGCAGGCGACTGGGCCGGATGAAATCATCGTCGGTGGCATCTTCACCCAGGCCGGCGGTCAGGCTCGGACGGGTCTCGCTCGCATTTCAACCAGCGGTGCGGGCGCTCTGGTGGCGGATTGGAATCCTGTGCTCACCCGGTCCGGCGGCAGCGTCAGCATCGAGGACATTGCGGTCGTCGGCAATGATGTGTTCATCACCGGTCTCTTCGATACGGTCAACGGCGCAACCCGCACCCGCGCAGCCAAACTGGATTTGACCACCGGAGTGGTGGACCCCGTCTGGAACGTGGCGGTGACCGGCTCACAAACCGCAGCACTCCGTGTGATCCCGCACAACACCAGTGTCATTCTGAGTGCTGGGCAACCGCAGACCTTCGCCAATCCTCCGGCAGCCGGGATCAGTCGTCGTGCCGCACGAGTCGACCGCACGAGCGGTGTGATTGATACCAGCTTCGATCCGGCGTTCTTCAGCGAGAGTATTCCCACGTTTACGGCCACGGACGGTGATTCACCAACGCGATTGTTGATCGCCGGCAACTTTGTGCAGGTTGATGCCGTTCAGCGTTTTGCCCTGGCGCAGATTGATGCCGCAGGTCGGCTTGATCTGCAGAGTGGGCATGTCGAAGCCATCAACCCTGGAACGGTATCGAATGTCGTGTTCGATGCTGTCAGTCGTCGAACCTACCTGTCTGGATCGTTCCTGCGTGCAGGAGTCGCCGAGCGACGCTACATACTGCGTCTGACTCCTTCTGGCGTAGTCGACACCGCTTGGCGTGCACAAACCGATGATCGCTCCCGACCGGCTATGGCCGTCGTGCCAGGGCAGGGGATTTACGTGGCGGCGAATGCCGGAATCTTCCGGCTCAACGAGGTCGACGGCAACCAGATCGCGGGTTGGACCAATCCGTTTGTTGCAAATGAACTGGTGGAGGGAAATGGGGCTTTGTATGCCCTTGGATCCAGTCAATTGCTGCGTCTGCCGTTGGCAGGCAACGGCGCGGCCGACCCTGGATTTGTCGCGGCAATCGGCAGTTCCACCACTGACTTGACTTTCGATCCGGTCGGCAACACCTTGCTGATGGCCACATCGATTGCACAGCCAGGTGGCGGCACGCTGCGCAAACTGGTGCGACTCGATGCGCTGACCGGCGATCGATTGACGGCTTTCGATCCAGTGTTCGAGACTACCTCGGTGGTGGGTCCGCAGGGATTTGCGGTCGACAATGACGGGGTCTGGGTGGCCGGCAATTTTTCGCGCGTGAATGGGGTGACCCGGGCTTCGCCGGTACGGCTGCGCTTGTCCGACGGACAGATCGATCCAGCAACTGCCGCCACGGTCGGAACGGCCTTCAACAATGGCCTCGGCTTCCATCGGGGATTCTTCTATGGATTCATCGTCGCCAGTGGCGGCGCGACAGAAATCCGGCGCGTTCCGTCGACTGGCGGTGCCATCGACAGTACCTGGGCCTTGCCGGTGAATGGTGTGGTCGACAGCATGGCGTTCGACGGATTGCGTCTATTCGTCGGTGGGTCCTTTGATCGGCTGGGTGCGCCGAGTGTTGATCGCTTCGGTATTGCATCCGTGCTGGAGGCAGAACGGATCATGGCCGACAGTTTCGAGGGCAACTGATTCCGTACGACATTCAGAGTGCGGCAAGCAGCTCGCGGACTCGCCGGCCGATGTCGTCGCGGAGGGCGCGATAGGCGTCGTCGTCGAAATCCCTCGGGTCCGGCAGTGCCCAGTCCTGCCGGATCCGTGCGGGCACAGCGGGGCATTGATCGCCGCAACCCATCGTGATCACGGCATCCCAAGGTTCGGTGCCGATGTGGTCCAATGATTTGGAAGCGTGCGACGCCATGTCGTAACCAAGCTCCGCGATCATGCGGATCGCCCTCGGGTTCACCTGTCCGGAAGGCGCGGAGCCAGCAGACGCGGCAAACACGGAATCACCTGCCAGAAGGCGGGCGAACGCCTCGGCCATCTGGCTGCGATTCGAGTTTTCGATGCACACAAACAGTACTCGGCGCATGGGCAACCTTTCAGAATGGTTTGATGCTGCCATGAACCGATGCAGCCGGCCAAAGCGCCCTCCTTGAGGTTCTCGACATCGAAAAGCGGTTTTCCTGAACTTTTCACCGTTTTTATGCGGATGGCTCGACAATCGTGTCCGACGATGGATACGAAGCCGCCCGTGAATCAAGAGATGCCGCGCATTTACGCCTATTTGCTGGCGGTTGGTGCAGCGTTGCTGCCTGCGGTGGTCTTGCTGCCCTGGCGAGCCGAAGTCAACCACGTGAATGTGGTGATGCCGATGTTGTTGATGGTGGTCCTGGTGGCGGCTCGGCTGGGCAGAGGTCCGGCACTGCTCTGCGGCGCACTCTCGGTACTCGCGTTTGATGTCGGCTATGTCCCGCCACATGGTTTGCTGACGGTCCACGACACCCGCTATGTCGGCGTGTTTGCGGTGATGTTTGCGGTCGCGTGGCTGGTGTCCGAGGTTGCCAGTGCATCCAGGCAGGCACGATTGCAGGCCGAGTCGAACGAACACGCTCAACGCCTGCTGTTTGAACTGGCTGCACGGTTGAATGCATCACTTCGTGCCGCCGACGCGGCAGACGGTGTCCGCAACTTCGTGGCCGAACACCTGTCGGGCAAGTCCATCCTGCACCCATCGGCCTCACTCGATCGAGCCGACCGGGCTGTCCAGTCCGTTGCAGAAGGTGATACACCTGCCGTGTTGCGCATCGACGATCGCGAATGCCCGGTGCGAATTCTGCTGCCCTTGAGAGGTGCCACGCGCAACCGGGGTGTGCTCGAGGTCTTGCTCCCGGATCATCCGAAGCGCCATGTCCAGGGCCGGTTACCGACGCTGCGCGCGGTCGCCGATGTGCTGGCCGCGAGCCTTGAGCGCTTGCATTATCTCGACGTGGCCATCCGTACGCAGGCTGAAGTGGACGCCGAACGTCTTCGCCATGCGATGTTGGCCGGGCTGTCGCACGACCTTCGTACGCCGCTGACGGTGTTGTATGGCTGGGCCGACGCCTTGCGAGAATCGACGGTTGGCACGCCCGATGCTGCCGATGCTGCAGAGCGGGTCTGTCACGAAGCGCTGCGCCTCAATCGATTGTGTGACAGCCTGCTGGATTTTGCGCGATTGCGCAGTGCGCCGAATCTGCTGGCGCGGGAATGGGTGCCACTGGAAGAGCTGATGGGAACCGTGCTCGCCGGTCTGCAAGGCGTGCCTGGCGTGTCATTGGTCCAACTCGACCTGCCTGAAGACCTGCCATGGCTGCATGTGGACGCGATCCTGTTCGAACGGCTGCTCACGAATCTGATCGACAATGCATTGAAGCAGGGTGGTGCACAGCAGGAAGTTCGCGTCAGTGCCGCGCTGCGCGGAACGTCGATCGAAGTGGTTGTGGCCAATTCCGGCTCGCGTTTTCCCGACGAGACCGATTGGTTGCTGCAACCGTTTGCTGCCGGCAGTCCGGCCGGGCATGGCTTCGGGCTCAGCTTGTGTCGCGCCATCATCGAAGCCCATGGCGGAATCATGACCGCCGGCAATGTCGGTAATTTTGCCACCGTGACATTGACCATAGCGGCCGCAACGTCGGTGATGTCGCAGTTGCCACCGCTTACCTCCGGGCCGGATGTGCACTCATGACCGCGCCGCTTCAAGTGTTGCTCGTCGAAGACGATTTTGCGATTCGTCGGCTGTTGGTCGATCGGCTTGCGGCGAACGAGGTGCAGGTGTCCGAAGCCGGCAGCCTGGGTGATGCGCGGTTGCGTCTCGGGCAACAACCCGTGGATCTCATCCTGCTCGATCTGGGGCTGCCGGATGGTGATGGCGTCAGTTTCATCGAAGAGCTCAGGCATTGGAACGATGTCCCCATTCTGGTTCTGTCGGCGCGTGATCAGGAGCGCGAGAAAATCCGCGCTCTGGATGTCGGCGCCGACGACTTTCTCGGCAAACCGTTTGCTCTGGGGGAATTGCTGGCGCGTATTCGCGCACTCACGCGTCGTGCTCGGCCCAGTCGGACCGATGCCATCCTGCAGGCAGGCAATGTTCAGATCGATTTTGCCGGTTTGAGCGTGCTTCGCGACGGCGCACCGGTCCATCTCACGCCAATCGAATTGCGACTCCTGTTGTTGCTCGCCGGACAGCCGGGGCGCGTGTTGACGTATCGCCAGATGCTCAAGGCCGGATGGTCCAGTGCCGATCCTGATCTCCATCATTACGTCCGCATCGTGATCGGTCACCTGCGCCGCAAGCTCGAATCGGATCCGGCGCGGCCTGCACATCTGCTGACGGAAACCGGCATCGGCTATCGCTGGCAAAGCTGAACTCATTTCTTTCCAACCCCCTTCGGGACCCTCATGAAAACGACTACACCCCGTTCCGCTCTGGTGCTGGCTGCACTCGGTATCGTCTATGGCGATATCGGCACGAGTCCCTTGTACGCCTTCAAGGAAGCCTTCGCTCCGGGCCATGGTCTTGCAGCGACACCCGAGAATGTCCTGGTGACCCTGTCGGCATTGTTCTGGGCCGTCACGCTGGTGATTTCGATCAAGTACGTTCTCGTTGTTCTGCGCCACGACAACGAAGGCGAAGGCGGAGTCCTCGCGCTCACTGCCTTGGCTCATCAGCGTGTGGCCGGCAAGCCGAAACTGGCGGGATTGGTCATCATGTTCGGCATTTTCGCGGCGGCGCTGTTCTATGGTGATGCGGTGATCACGCCTGCCATTTCGGTGCTGTCAGCCATGGAAGGCGTGACGGTCGCGGCCCCATCCCTGGCCCACTGGGTAACTCCCCTGACACTCGGGATCCTGATCGCGCTGTTCCTGGTGCAACGCCATGGCACCAGCAGGGTAGGTGGGTTCTTTGGGCCAATCACGATGATCTGGTTTTTCGTGCTTGCCGGGCTCGGTCTCAACAGCATCATCGAAACTCCGGCGGTGCTTGCCGCGCTGGATCCGCGCTACGCACTGCAATTCGCCATCGATCATCCGCATGCTGCGTTCATCTTGATGAGTGCGGTGTTCCTGGCCCTGACTGGCGGTGAAGCGCTGTATGCCGATATGGGACATTTTGGTGCCGTGCCAGTCCGGATCGCCTGGTACGGATTGGTGTGTCCTGCGTTGCTGATGAATTACTTCGGCCAGGGTGCGCTGGTCATGCGTGATCCCGCCGCGGCGGCGAATCCGTTTTATGCGTTGGCGCCCGAGGCCTGGTTGTGGCCGATGATCGCACTCGCAGGTGCGGCAACCGTGATTGCGTCACAAGCCACGATCACCGGTGCCTATTCATTGACCCTGCAGGCTTCGCGTCTTGGTTACTTGCCGCGAATTCGGACGCTGCATACGTCGGACACCGAGCGCGGGCAAATCTATGTGCCGGCAGTGAACTGGCTGATGTTGGGTTCGGTCCTGTTGCTGGTATTGGCATTCGGTTCTTCGAGTGCGTTGGCGGCTGCTTACGGCATTGCCGTATCGGGAACCATGCTGATCACGACGCTGCTGACGGCCTTGCTGGCGGTGTACTGGCAACGTCGACGCCGATTCGGTTTGTTGGCTTTGCTGGCCGTGGTGTTCTGCCTCGAAATCGTGTTCTTTGCGTCGAACGCCACCAAGATTCTGCATGGCGGCTGGTTTCCACTGGTTCTCGGTGCGCTGATTTTTGTCTTGTTGACGACCTGGCGGCGCGGTAGCGCCCTGCTGGCGGATGACCGATCTCGACTGGATCTGGCCATGGACGACTGCGTGGTTTCGGTGGCTTCAGGCGTAGCGCGTGTTCCGGGTACTGCCGTGTATCTCAATTCCGACCCGGATCGTGTCCCCGGCGCTTTGCTGCACGGATTGAAACACTTCAAAGTGCTGCACGAGCGGGTGTTGTTCACACACATTGATTTCGTCGAAACGCCTTACGTGTCGGTCGCGGATCGTTTGACCGTGCGTGAATTGGGCCAAGGTATACACGATGTCAGGGTGCGTTTCGGTTTTCGCGAAGAGCCCAACCTTCCCGAAGCACTCAAGGCATTGAGAATGCACGGGCTCGAACTCGAGGAAATAGCTACGACCTACGTGGTCGCTCGCTCGAATCTCTCCAACGGCCCCGGCCGATTGCGGGCGTGGCGTGCGGCTTTGTTCGTGGCCATGAGTCGACAGGCCGACGATGCAGGATCCTGGTTTCGACTGCCGCCTAACCAGGTCGTGGAGTTGGGTACGCGGGTCCTGGTCTGAGCGAATCGGACATCGATGCCTGAGGTTTCAGGCATCGATGTCGACTGGCGCGAGTGCGTCCGGTGTCTGACCGGTTCAGACGTTGAAGCGGAAGTGCAGGACGTCGCCTTCCTTGACGATGTATTCCTTGCCTTCGAGGCGGAGCTTGCCTGCAGTGCGGGCTCCGGATTCGCCCTTGAAGGCGATGTAGTCGTCGAAGGCGATCGTTTCGGCGCGAATGAAGCCACGTTCGAAGTCGGTGTGGATCACACCGGCCGCCTGTGGGGCCGTTGAGCCTTTCTTGAGCTGCCACGCGCGGACTTCTTTCTCACCGGCAGTGAAGTAGGTTTGCAGGCCGAGCAGTTTGTAACCGGCACGGATGACCCGGTCGAGACCCGGCTCGTCGAGGCCCATGTCGGCGAGGAAGGCACCTTTGTCGGCGTCTTCCAGTTGCGAGAGTTCTTCTTCGATCGCGGCGCACACCGGCACCACTTCGGCGCCTTCTTCGATCGCGCGTGCACGCACACGGTCGAGATGCGGATTGTTCGTGAAGCCGTCTTCCTTGACGTTGGCGACATAGAGCACAGGCTTGGCGGTGATGAGAAAGAGCTGGCGCAGAATCACCTTGTCTTCCTTGGCCAGATCGAGCGAGCGCACGGGCTTGCCTTCGTTGAGATGGGCGAGGCAT
>JBEIPT010000533.1:0-2326 GCA_040376895.1 Lysobacteraceae bacterium
CTAATATGTAATTTTGATCAATGACTTACCCTATGTCGTCATGGAGAGGCCAACACGAGATTGCCGCGTCGCTGCTCGCGCCAATGACGATTCGTTTTTCGATGGTCGCGGCGCCGGATACGTGAACATGGCTTGAAGTCATCCGTCCAGGTTCAGCAGCTCGTTCGGTTTGGTCAACCATCAATCACTTTCAAACCCGTCGGCAAAGATCGACCCGCCCTGCAGCCGATAGGTCATCAGCAGGTTCTGCCCGCTGTCGCCGTTTTGACTGGTGGTGCCGACCAGGATGCCATCTGCGTCGATGAGCACACGCTGGGCATTGTCGAAGCTCGGCAGGCTGGCGCCGAGTGCAGCGCGGTGATCAACGAGCACCACACCGCTGGCGCCAAAGCGCGGATCGCGCTGGCCATTCGGGGTATATCGCGCCACCAGGTCGTCGGCGTCGGCGTCACCTCCGGAGGCTGCGGCCGCGACCGGGAACGCATAACTCTCCGAGGCTGACTGGAGGAAACCATAGGCGATCACCGAAATCGGCGCCGGCGCACTGACTTGATGGGCCCCACTGGTTGAAGTCACCTGTGCATAGGCAAAACCACTGTTGCCGATAACGACAAAACTGGCTGCCGGGACGCTCTGGTCGTCCACTCGCACGTTCGCAACGTGGGCCAGCGGCACGATGATCTCCAGGGTGTGCAGATAGGCGCCGATAAAGTCTCGGTCGGGTGCCACCACCGTGTATCGGGATTGCCATTGTGTCAGCGGTGCAACACCCAGCATGAACGAGTCGCCAATGCAGGAGCCCTGAGGGAAGTCGACGCGGCAGGTCTGCGTGTAACGCACCACGCTGACCGGCGCACTGCTGGTGATGCGCGTCGGCACATTGCGGCTGAACTGATAGAAATTCGCGGCGCCCAGCACCGCGGCGGGCTGACCATCGATCGACACGACGGTGTTGGCCTGCTGCGCGTAGACCCGAATCACGTCACCACTGGGACGTTGCCGGGTCGGCACGTTCACGAAATCCTGGCCCCAGTGGCGGACTGGCGGCATCTGCTCGACGATACTGCCGCACTGAGGGTTCTCCGGCACCGCGCCAGCGACGACCACGGCACACGAATGGTTGGCGAATACCGCCACCGGTCGGGTCGAACTGACGGAGCTACCACTCAAGTCGGCGTTGGAGGTAACGAACAACCGATAGACCTGGCCCTGTTGGAGTGTCACTTGGAAGGGCTCGCCGGCCGGGCGGGTATCGCTGCCTGTCGAAGGCGTCACCGTGATCTGCGTGTTGTTGGCCACCGCAACCACAGCCAGCGATGAGCCAGTTCCCGGCCCGAAGCCCCAGGATGCGATCCTGTGTTCGGTGCCGAGCAGCCGCTCCGGCAGGATCTGCGAACCATCGGTGGCGAAGCTGCGCCCGGTCAACGTGTGCAGCGTGATCGGCGCCTCGGCGGTGACCCGAAGCGCCTTGTCGAAGATGCTGTCGTTGGGTCCGTTGAGTTCGATATCGAGCGGCACGGTCACCACGGTTGCCTGACCGGGACTGACACTGAACGGCAATCGAATGTTCAACGCTGCATTCAGTACATAACCGCTGGTGGCAGTATCCGACGAAATCAGCAATTGGGTATCGGACTGCGGGACAACCGTTGCGGGAATCGCCAGCCAGAAGTCGGTCCCAGCCTGCGCTGGGGAAGTCGAAGGCGCGATCCGACGACCGGCCACAATCGGGCGGCCATTGGCGTCCAACGCCAGTGCGCGCAGAGTCGAACCCACCCCCAGGCGAGCGTCGATCGCATCGACCACCACTCCTGAAGTTCCGAAACTCGCATCCGGCGCGCCGTTGGTCGTCACCTGCATGAGCAGCGCGTGCTCACCGGCACGGCCGTTGCCCAGATCAGCGACCTCCCGCTGTGCGAGCAACAGCGCTCGACCATCACTGCGCAGGACCACGTCGCGTGCGAACTCATGGGTGTCCAGAGTCTCGTTCAGTCTGCTCAATCCGCCGGTCCCGAACTGCGTATCCAGACTGCCGCCGCCATCGAACTGCAGCAGCCCGACATCACGGTCTTCGCGTGCCCCACTAGTGGTTGCAAAGTGCGCGGCCACCACAGCCAGACCGTCGTCGCGCAAGGCGACTGCGCTGAAATGCTGGCCGATTGGCAGCGATTGCGGAATCACCGGGGTCAGCAGCCCCGCACCGCCGCCGAATTCGAAATCGATACTGCCGTTCGCCAACAGACGCGTGATGAACGGGCGGGCCGCAAAACCCGGCCCCACGCAATTGCCTACAACGGTCAAGGTGCCGCCCGCGCCCTCGGCGACA
>JBEIPT010000385.1:0-3826 GCA_040376895.1 Lysobacteraceae bacterium
GGGCTCAGAGTGATGAGTGCTGACCTCCGAAACGCGTCCGAAAATCTCCGTTTTTTCTCCGTTTCCGCATTTCCGATCCGTTTTGTTGCGCAGGTGAGCGCGAATGCTGTGCGGTGCTTGGCCAATGGTTTCCCGCGCGCTTTTTTGGCTCGAACGGACTTCGTCGCGGCTAAGCTTTCACTCGATGGCCGATTTCACCGACTACATTCCTTTGCGCATCGGCGACTGTCGTTTCGATCCGCGCAGTCACGAGATCGAGCGAGGTGGCGTCGTCGTGCGCTTGCCGCACAAACAATCGGCGCTGCTGTGGCAGCTGGCAAGCATGGCGCCACAGGTGTTGTCCCGGCAGACACTGATCGATTTGGTCTGGGATCGACGCATGGTCGAGGAAGCCGTGTTGTCGCGAGCGATCGCTGAACTCCGGCGTGCACTCGACGACGACCGTCGCGAATCGCGTTACATCGAAACCATTCCAAAATCCGGCTACCGCTTGTGTGCGCCAGTCAGTATCTGGGCTGATGCGGGGCAGGCAACCGGAACGGCTGTTCCTGACGGCCATCCCGAACCGGCGATCGGTGCCAGGGCATCCGGTCGCCGGAACACATTTGCGTTCGGTTTGGCCTCCCTGGTGATCCTTGGCCTGTCCCTGGGGCTTTGGCGTTGGTTCGCGACACCGGTCGAAACGGAACGTCCGACTGAACTCCTCGGTGTGGCTGATCTCGCGCGAATCCGCCCACTGACCAGTGACCCAGGGTACGAGTACCGTGCCGATCTGAGCGCGGATGGTCGTTGGCTGGTCTACACACAAAGTGATCTTGAAGGTGGGGTCAGTCGTCTGATGCTTCAGGACATCGACGGACACCATCGCGAATCGCTGACCGCGTCGGGAGAACATGAATTCCGGCCGGCCCTGGCGCCCGACGGGAAACAGATCGCGTTTCTCCGCAGTGACGATTCACGCTGTTCACTACACGTGCGTCCAACCAGTGCGGGATTGGAGCGTCGGCTTGCAGAGTGCGGCTTCCCGGCCGCAACACCAGCCTGGTCAGCGGATCAGAACAGCCTAGTCTTCACGGCAGCCGCGGAACCGGGGTTCGCACCGGGATTGAGTGTTGTTGACCTCCATACCGGCAAGATCCTGGCGTTGACGCAACCGAGTCTGGCCATGGGGCCGGATCGCGATCCGGAATGGGTCCCGAAGCAGCGCAAAATCAGCTTTGCGCGAGGTTACGATGGCGAACAGCATCTGATGCAGATCGACCTTGACTCGCCGCACACTGAAGGACGCGTGTTGTTCGATGCCGGGCGCCTGCAGGGCCATGCCTGGTTTCACGATGGGACCCGTCTGCTGGTCGCTTCGGACGCGCCCGGATATCGAACCTTGATGCTGCTGGATGCCGACGGCCGACAGCTCGCCGTCCTGAATACGCGCGGTGCGCAGTTCCCGGCTTGGGCACAGAACGGCGAATTGGTGTTCGAGCAAGCACAGTACGATGCCAACATCGAGCGGATGGATCTTGCCGGTAGGGAAAAGCGATCGGTGCCCGTCATCACTTCCACGCGATATGACGCTTCTCCGGTACTGAGTCCGGACGGACAGTCGCTCGCTTTCGTTTCCAATCGCGAAGATTTCGAGCAGGTGTATGTCGTTGGCCTGGATGGTCAGAACATGACGCGGATCCAATTCACTGAGGGATCACGCTGGTCACGACCCGCCTTCAGTCCGGATGGGCGCTTCATTGTCGCCACGGGTTACGACACCGACCACACCAATTGGATCTATCGGTTCGACCGCTTGCGGGAGCAGAGCGAACGGCTGCAGGAACTCGGTGCGCACGCGACCGGCGCGCGTTACCACCCGGACAACACGGGTCTGGTCTATATGCGCCGCAACGAACAGGGCGAGCGCAGTCTGTGGCGATTGGATTCTGGCCCGGGTCAGATTCCCAGCCGGATCATGAATACCGATGGTGTCGAACATTTTGAATGGCTGGGTAGCGATCTGGTCATCAAACGCCGGAATCGCAATGGGTTCGAACTGATCCACGGCAAGGATCTCGAGACCATTGAGCCCGTGTTGGCCGAACTGACTCCGATCAGCCCCGGTGCCTGGACCATTCGTAATCGACACCTATTCGTGGTGGTGCGCGAAGCGGGTCGTCATGTTCTGAAGCGGGGCGATGTCGATAGCGGTTTGGTCATCGACATCGCGTCTCCCGTCGACGCGGATGCGGTCGGTCCGTCACTCGCAGTCAGCGCTGATGAACAGACAGTCTGGTTTGCAAGGACGGTCAGCCTGCAGATCGATTTGATGCGATTGCCGGCGATTCAGGCGCAGTAGCTCCATTTGTGCGGGGTCAGGCCCGAGTACAAACGTTTGAATGTGGCGTTGTCGCGGCATTCCCATGCACTTTCGGGCACCGTCCCGTTCCCGTATGATGCAAAGCAGCAAACTGCGGAGGAATCGGCCATGGGCCCGGACATGATGAAGGATTGGCAAGCACTGCACGAGCAGTGGTGGAACGCGTTGACATCCGGCGCGACGGAATTCGCCGAGAAGACTGGTCAGGCCTTTACCGGCAAGACATCGGGCTTCAGCGATATGTTTGGCGGCAAGCTGGGCGAAGACGTTGGCGCCGCCACCGAGCGTTTCCTGTCGGGCAGCAAGCAGTTCCTCGAATGGGTCGACCGCTTCTCCGGGCAGATCGCCGGGCGCAACGCGCCGCCGAAATCGATCCAGGATTGGCTGGATGCCGTGAAAGCCGCCGCTGGCCCGATGTTCGAGGGCAGCAATCCGTTGACGAACCTGTTCAAGTCGATGGCGTCCAGTGATGCCAAGGGCTTCGAGCATTTCTTCACCGGCCTGTCGAATCCGCTGGAACAGATGGGCGGCGAGATGAAATCGATGCTGGGCCTGCCCGCATTCGGCTTCACGCGCGAGCGTCAGGTTTGGGCACAAGGTTTGGGCAAGGCCTGGATGGAATATCAGGAATCGATGTCGGCGTATAACGCGTTGATGTTGAAAGCCAGCCAGGATTCGTTCGCACGTTTGCAGCAGAAGCTTGCGGAGCGTGAGCGCAGCGGCAACAAACTCGAATCCCTGCGTGCGGTGTATGACCTCTGGGTCGACGCGCAGGAAGACGCCTATGCCGAGATCGCATTGAGTGCCGAGTTCCGTGCGGCCTATGGCGAACTGGTGAACCGCCAGATGCGCGTGCGCAAACTGGTGCAGGACGAAATCGAGCGCGTGAGCACGCAGTTCGGTATGCCGACCCGCAGCGAACTCAATTCGGTGCATCAGCGGATGGCCGAGATGCGTCGTCAGATGCGTGCACTCGAAGAGCGGCTGGCCGCAAGCGAAGCACCGGTGACCGCTCCGGCAAAAGCCGCTGCGAAACCGGCCAAGCCTGCGAAGGTCGCCGTGAAGCCCGCCAAGACCGTTGCTGCAAAGCCGGTGAAGGCACAGGGCAAGACCGCCGTGATGAAAACGACTGCCAAGAAGGTCGCGGCCAGCTCGCGCCGTCGTTTGGCCTGAACGAGGAATCGAACATGATCACCCCGATCCAATTGAATCCGGAACACGTAACGAAGGAACTCGGCCAGTTCGGCGAGCGCCTTGCGAAGGGCATGCAGGCGCTCAAGGAAGTGCGCGACGTGCACTACGGCGCCAGCGAAAAGGAAGAGATCTACCGAGAAGACAAACTGCGCCTGTATCGATTCAAGTCGACGAACAAGGTGACGCAGAAAGTCCCGCTGCTGATCGTTTATGCACTGGTCAACCGTCCCTACATGGTCGATCTGCAGGACGATCGCTCGATCGTCAAGA
>JBEIPT010000173.1:0-7641 GCA_040376895.1 Lysobacteraceae bacterium
ATTGGCGTTGCGCATGCGAGTTCGAGATGCCGACGATCCGGGCATTCGGCAGTCGCTCGGCCATGGTCAGCGTCATCGAACCCCAGCCGCAGCCGAGTTCGAGAATGTTCTGGCCATCACGCAGTTCAGCACGCTCGAAATACAGATCGAGCATCGCGAGTTCGGCTTCGTCGAGTGATTCATCGCCCTTAGTGTAGTAACACGAGCTGTATTTCAGCCGTTTGCCCAGAGAGCGCACAAAAAACTGCGGCGGCAACTCGTAGTGCTGGACGTTGGCCGCTTCGGTTTCGATCGCGATCGGGCTGCGCTTCAAGTCTTCGATGCGCGTGCGTTTGCGGGCATGCCAGTCGCCGGCACTTTCCTGACGCAGGCGATCGGCGCACAGGTTGCGGATGCCGAGGCGCAGCAGTGCATCGGGCATCAATCGCCGTTCGGCGAGGCCCAAGCCGGAAAACAGGGCTTCGGGTCCGGACAGTTCAAGGAGTTGGTCGGCAATACTGCTCATGGTGCGTCCTGCTTGGGAAACCAGGGGAAGAAGGAGTTGGTGGTGCGTTGATAGGCGCGGTAGTCGTCTCCGCGCGAACGCAAGGCCTGTGCCTCGACATAGGGGATGCCGGTGATCCAGTTCAGTGAGGCACCCATCGCAACCAGTCCGGCCACACTCAAATACCAGTAGGGCGAACCGATGCTCAGCACCACATACGTGAACCAGTGGAGCCACTCGAAGAAATAGTTCGGATGACGCGAATAGCGCCACAGACCGACACGGCAGGTCTTGCCGCGGTTCGCGGTGTTGCCGCGGAACTGCGCCAATTGCCGGTCGGCGATGCCTTCACCGATCATCGAAACGATCCAGATGCCGATGCCGAGGGACAGTTGCCAGTAATTGACCGGCGTGTTGTTCCACGCGACAGCGGCAAACGGCAGCGCGAAGACCAGCACCAACACCGCCTGGAACATGAAGAACCCGAAGAACTTGCCCTGATGACCCTGCCAGTGTTCGCGCAGGAATCGATATCGACCGTCTTCTGCTTCGTGCAAGACACGGTGCAACAGGTGCAGGCCAAGCCGGAAACCCCAGAATCCGGCACAGACGGCCAGGCTGATCCGCCAGGCGACATGGCCGGTGCCGGCGAGGCTTAGGAACAGCGCAACCACGCCCAGCAGTATCGCCCAGGCCACATCGACGAACCCGGCGTTGCTCGTCCGTTTCTGGAGGTACCAGATCGCTGTCATCGCAACGACGGCGAGCAGCAGGATCTTGATCAGGGCAATGTGCATCATGACTTCTCCGCCCGTCGCCAGTAAGCGGCGAGGGCACTCAGGAACGCGAGGCTGACCGCCCACGCAACGGCTAACAACAACACCATCCGGGCATTGGGCAGCCCGAAACTGTCGACGGCGCCAAGTCGTGCTGCGCCGAAATAAGCAATTGGTCCGAATACTGCACCCGAAACCGCTGCGAGCCATGTTCGGGAAACCAGCGGCCACAAGGAGTGGTTGACCGTCAGGCCAAAACCACACCACATGAACACGATCCACGCCGGCGCCAGTCGGTCCGACGGCAGGCCCGCTGCGTAGTCGATCCAGCCCGACGCGGCGAACACTGACTCGATCACGATGCCGATCACGGCTGCGACGGCCATCAGGCCCATGTCGGCGCGAAACCGGGTCGAGAACTTCCAGCACCAGGCCACCAGAACCAGCAAGGCTGGGAGTGCCGGCCACCAGAGGCCCTTTGCGGCGCCCAGCACGGCAGCGAACCACAGGCATTGGAACAGCAGAACATTGACCAGGATCACAAGCGTGGTTCCAGGTCAGGCAGATACGGCAGGCGCCGTGCATCCGGACGGACCAGAAGCATTTGAACCACGCCGATGGAGCGCTCCATGAAGCCGCCCTCACAGTACGCCAGATACCAGCGCCACATCCGCACGAACCGGTCCGGATAACCCTGTGCCTTGACAGCATCGGCTTGGGCGAGGAATCGGACATGCCACTGGCGCAGTGTTTCGGCGTAACTCGTGCCGAAATCCTCAAGATGGAACAACTTCAGGTCGGTGGCTTTGCCCATTGAACCGATCATGGCCGAAATCGATGGGATGAAGCTGCCCGGAAAAATGTAGCGCTTGATGAAATCCACGGCGCGAAGAGCCTGCTGGTAACGATGGTCTTCGATCGTGATGGCCTGAATGAGCCCCATGCCGTCCGGCTTCAGCAGGTCGCGACACTTGGCGAAGTAGGTATCGAGATACTGATGTCCGATCGCCTCGATCATCTCGATCGATACCAGGCGATCGAACTGGCCTTCCAGCAAGCGGTAATCCTGCTTGAGCAGCGTGACCTGCGAGGTCAGGCCCGCATCGGCAATCCGTTGGCTGGCGAGCGCGTATTGTTCTTCGGAGATCGTGGTGGTCGTGACATGGACGCCATGATGGCGCGCAGCATGAAGCGCAAACCCACCCCATCCGGTGCCGATCTCGACAACCCGCATGCCGGGTTTCAGCTGGAGCTTCTGGCAAATGCGCTCGAGCTTGCGCTCGGCTGCCACATCCAGCGATTCATCCCGATGCAGAAAGATCGCAGACGAATACATCAGGTTGCGGTCGAGGAATAGCTTGAAGAAGTCGTTGCCGAGATCGTAATGCTCGCTGATGTTGCGCTTGCTGCCGCTGACCGTGTTCCGGCGGAGCGCTCCGAACACGCGCAGTACCGCGGAGCCCAGACTGGCAACACCACCTTCCATCGCATCGACCAGATCACGATTGCGCACGAACACGCGCACGAGCGCGGTCAAATCATCGGCGTCCCAGCAACCTTGCATGTAGGCCTCGGCCACGCCGACGCTGCCGTTCCGGGCAGCCATTCGATAGAACTCGGCGGAGTGAACAGTGATCGTGACATGCAGCGGTTCGGCGCCCGCATCGACGGTTCCGAACTGCTGACGTTCGCCGCCTTCGACCAAGGTCAACTCGGCGCCGCGCAACTGTCCGAGCATGGCGACCAGCCGACGCTTGAACTGGCGGCTCAGGAACGAGTGGCCGCTGTCGGTCGACTCCTGGGCGGCGATCACTGGGCTGTCGGCATTCATGGGAGGTCCTTCCTGGGTTCGGGATGATCGTAGACGGGATTACGTTTGCAGTAGATCAAGAGCGCCTGCCAATGGATCGACCACAGGATCTTGAGCGTCAGCAGCGGAAAACGCAGCAGCGCCCATGCCAGATTGCCCGCAGTCACCGGTGCGCGATCCAGCACGAGCGTCGCATCGAACTGTCGCTGTTCGGCGTCGGCGACGTCCATGTGCACACGCAGTGCTTCGCCGGGTGTCTGGAAGCGCCAGTCATACCGAAGGTCCATCGGCAGGAATGGCGAGACGTGAAAATCCTTGTTGAACTGCCAACGCAGGGCACTCTCGTGTCGCTCGGCCTGGCGTGCCGGCAGCACATACGCCCGGCGTTCGCGCCATGGCGTATTGGTGATCTCTGCCAACACACTATGCAGCGTTTCGCCGTCGGCTTCGAAGCAGTAGTAGAAACTCACTGGATTGAACGAGTAGCCGAAGTAGCGCAAATGGGTGAGCAGTCGGATCGGGCCAGAAGGCCGCGAACCGCAAGACAGTGCCACGGTGCGGCGTACGGACTCGGCCAAGTCGGCTTCGGGTTCACCGTGGAAATCGGTGCGCCGGAACTCGGCGAGATTACGGCGGTTGACGCTCCAGAACCAGCGCCCGGCGAACAAGTCGGGCAACTCGGCGAGATCGATGTACATCATGAAGATCGGATACGAGAACGCATGGGCGTTCGGCGCGTAGCGGCGATGGCGGATCGTGCCGCGGTAGATTGCGCTGGCCGAACTCAAGCCCATGCCACACCCAGGCCGCGGGCCACGTCGACGGCACTGCGCATGCCGTCTTCATGGAAGCCGAAGCCCCAGTACGCGCCGGCAAACCACAGTCGGTCGACGCCGTTGATCTCGTGCCGGCGCTTCTGCGCGGCCACCGAGGCATGGGTATAGATCGGATGTTCGTAGCGCATCCGCGCGATCACGTGCGCCGGATCAATCCGATCGGTGCAGTTGAGCGTGACGCAGAACTGGTCGGCCGCATCGAGCGACTGCAGTTGGTTCATGTGATACGTGACCGTGCACGGCTGTTCCGGCTCGGGGAAAATCAAGGCATTCCACGCCGCCCACGCCGACCGGCGTTTGGGTAGCAAGCGGCTGTCGGTGTGCAGCACGGTATCGTTGACCTGGAATCCGATCGCACCGAGTACTTCGCGCTCGGCCGCAGTGGGCGCTTCCAGCATCGCCAGCGCCTGATTGCTGTGGCAAGCCATTACGACCTGATCAAATACGGTTTCGCCGTCGGCCGTGCGCACACCCACCCCGTCGGGCAACCGTCGGACCTGGAGCACGCGACTGTTCAGACGCACGGTGGCGGACCATTGGGTCTGCACCGCATCGATGTAAGTACTCGATCCGCCGCGGACCACTTGCCACGTCGGGCGATCGCTCGCTGAAAGCATCTGGTGGTTGGCCATGAACTGCACCAGATACCGGGCGGGGAAATCGAGAATCTGAGTGGCCGGTGACGACCACAGCGCCGAGGCCATGGGAATCAGGTGGCGGTCGCGAAACGCGCGCGAATATCGGCCGCGCTCCAGGTATTCGCCCAGACTGGGGCCGGATTCGTCGCCGATCAGCAGCGCTGGCGCTTCCTTGTAGAACCGCAGAATGTCGGTGATCATCTGCCAGTGCGGGATCGACAGCACGTTGGACAGTTGGCAGAACAGCTTCGGTATGGACGTCGCGTTGTACTCGTAACCGGTTGCCACTTCGTGCGCGCCGAAGCTCATCACCGTCGGCTGGGTCGGTACCGCCAGGTCCTGCAGGAAACGGCTGAACAGAGGGTAATGCGCACCGTTCATCACGATGAACCCGCTGTCCACCGACCACGTGCGACCACCGGACTCAACCCGGTGCGTATGCGTGTGACCGCCCAGACGCGACTCGGATTCGAACAGCGTCACTTCATGTTCCCGGGACAACAGCCAGGCAGATGCGAGCCCGGCAATTCCGGAACCGATGACGGCAATCTTCATGACTGGATGCGTCCGCGTTGGCGGAACTCGGCAGGGACGGGCTTGAGGTCCCAGACCAGACCGAACCAGCTCATCACTTTGAGCATGTAGAACGTCAGATCGTATTCCCACCAGAAGAAGCCCTGGCGAGCCGAACCCGGAAAGTGGTGATGGTTGTTGTGCCAGCCTTCGCCGAACGTGATGATCGCCAGAAACCAGTTGTTGCGACTGTCGTCACGGGTCTTGTAACGACGGCGCCCGAACTTGTGCGCCAGCGAGTTGATTGTCACCGTGCAATGGAACAACACCACCGTGGACACGAAGAATCCCCAGATCAGCATCTGCGAGCGACTTGTGCCGAGTTCCGGATAATGTTCGCCGAGGTAACCGCCAAGCCAGAACAGCAGCGAGGCCAAGCCGATCGCGATGAACACGTCGAAACGGTCGACCAGTTTCAGCTCCCAGAACTTGCGCAGATCCGGGATTACCGTCCAATCGGTCCGGAAGCCCGCGCGGGTCAGGAACCATCCCATGTGCGAGTACCAGAAACTGCGCGTCACCGGCGAATGAACGTCGGCGGCGGTGTCGGAGTGGCGATGATGATTGCGGTGATGTGCCGCCCACCACAGCGGGCCGCGTTGCACGCTGCTGGCACCGACAATCGCCATGAGGAACTGCATGGGGCGGGAGGTGCGGAAAGTCTTGTGCGAGAAATAGCGATGATAGAAGCCGGTGATCGCGAACATGCGGATGGCGTATAGCCCGGCGGCGACCCCGACTGCGACCCACGACCAGCCGACCAGGAAAAGGCCGACGATGGCGGTGACGTGGAGCCCGATGAAGGGCACCACCCGCAGCCAATCGACACGGGATTCATCACCTTCTGCCGGTGGCGTGTCGCTGGTCGTGTCGAACCAGCGCCAGATGGAAAGGATTGCTTGCTTCACGAGTTCAGTCCGAAACCTGATGGGTCATGGTGTGATGAAAAGAGTCAATTTTGTGTGTAGTGCGCGTATGCAGTGAATTGACGAATCCAGACAAACATCCGAAGTGGAGACCGCGGACCCGCAAAAAAGACGGCGCATTACGCGTCGTTTTGCATGACCGGATCCAGATCCACCTTCGTCCGCACCGAATTGGCGATGAAGCAGGCTTTGTGCGCCCGCTCGTGCAACTGGCGGAACTGTTCGTGGTCGGGAAGTTTGTCGCCGGAGAATTGCACCTTGGGTGTCAGCACGGCGCGAACGACTGCGGTTTGGCCTTCGGCGTTCTGGCCGAGCTCGCAGACCGCGTCGTCCTGATAGGACTCGACGACAAAGCCGCGGTTCGAGGCGATGGCAAGAAACGTCAGCATGTGACAGGACGAAAGTGCTGCGAGCAGCAGCTGCTCCGGATCGGCCAGCTCGCCGTTGCCGCCGTAGGATGAGGCTGATGAGGCACCGATCTGCTGGCCACCGGCAAAGGTCACCTGATGATCCTTGCCATAGTTGCCACGTTCGAACACTGCTTCGCCACGGGCCCAGCTCGCCACGATCCGATGTTCCATATCCGCCTCAGGTCACAATGCAGAACGTGATGCTATCGAGTGGCTGGCCCGACCCGCAAACCCGTTCGTGGATCAAACAGTCGTTGGGGGGCTGTAAAAAAACGCCTTCCCGGCGTTTTTCGACGACGCAAGTCCAGTACACGCCCGTAATCGCTCAAGACGGATCAATCACTTGCGCGATTGATTCGTGGGTGCGCCATTCCACGCGCGCACCAACAGGCAATTTTTCAACGGCCTGTCAGGGGTGTTTTCAAGTGCCGTCCGAGTTTTGCCGGTTGCGTCGCTCAAGGACTTTTGCATCCTTCAGAAAGCTGTAGTAGCCGAGCGTGACGGAGTTGATCCAGCCGGCCCAGCCATTGAAGATCTGCCGTTTGAGCAGCAAGTGTTTCAGCGTCACGATCGGCGGGTAAACGAGCAGACGCACGTACAGCAAGGACCGGACGCGATGGGCTCGGTATTCGGAAACGCCGGTCGAGTAACGATTGATCTTGTCGACCTTGGTGTGAATATCCGGCTCGCCCCAGTGCAACAGGGCTTC
Organism: Lysobacteraceae bacterium; assembly: GCA_040376895.1. GTDB lineage: Bacteria > Pseudomonadota > Gammaproteobacteria > Xanthomonadales > Ahniellaceae > Ahniella. The sequence continues at coordinate 7,163 of JBEIPT010000173.1, forward strand.
GTTGATGACGCCGATGCGTCCGGTGCTGATTGGCGCCGCATGGATCGGGTCGGACGACATCCCGGCCAATTTCCGGTTGAACAGGCGCAGATGCAGGTTGTGTTTGCTTGCTGGATGTTGCCAGCGCCAGAACAGTCGCTCGCGGCGGGCAATACGGTAGGCATCAAATGCCGGATCACGCAGTTCCTGCCGGATTCGGGTGACCAGTTCCGGGCTGAGCGTCTCGTCGGCGTCGAGCAACAGGATCCAGTCGTGTTTGGCCAGGTCGATGGCCTTTTGCTTTTGCGGGCCGTAGCCGAGAAATTCCTGGGTTTCGATGCGTGCACCGGCAGCTTGAGCAAGAGCGCAAGTGGCATCGGAACTGCCGGAATCGAGCACGAACAGTTCATCGGCAAAATCGACGGCGGCGATCAAGGCGGGCAGGGTGGTCGCGTTGTTCAGCGTGGTGACGACCACCGAGAGCGACTGTTCTCGGTTTG
>JBEIPT010000291.1:0-4958 GCA_040376895.1 Lysobacteraceae bacterium
AGAAGATTCGCACCGGCGCGGATGCACACCTGGTTGGCGCGGCCTTTCCCCACAGGCAAAAGCTGCGGGTCGTCGTTCTGCTCGACGATGGTGTGGATGGTCAGGGTCTTGTTGATGCGGTCCCTGACGCCCACTTTTAAGGTGCCGAAGTTGCCGCTGGTGCCTTTTTTGGTTTCGATCTCTGTATCGCCGCTGGCGACGCCGCTGACGGTGATGGTCTGTGGACTGGTCGCCGCGATGGCCGGATTGACGGTGGCCGTGCCGGTACTGGCGCTCTTGATGTCGACGCTGGATGCCACGGTAGCCGGATCGATTTCTGCCTGGGCGGTATTGGTTCCGGACTTGGGCACGAACAACCAGTGCGGGGTCAGCACATCATCGAACCCCGAGCACGCTGCCGTTTCCTTGAATTTGACTTCGACGATTTTGACCTTCACGTTGCCCGTGGCCCCTGGGCAGCACGAACCACACGTGAGCGTAGCGGTGACATTGTTGTCACCCGCATTGACATAGCCATGACTGAACGACAGGCCGTTCTTGGTGGTGCCATCCCCCATCCGCCACCTGACAGCGGGACTGGGGCAGGTTCCTGATGTCACGGTCGCAGCAAATGCCACGCTGGTGTTGGTGCCTCGCGGGGCCTTGGGCACCCACAGTTCCGGTGTCTGGCCATCGGCTGTCACCGACAACGTGGGTGGCGTAGCGCGTTCGTCGGCACCGGGGCAACGCACCGGGCATTGGTCGTCGGCGTCATTGGGAGGCGGGGGTGGTGGACCACCGCCGCCCCAGCCTGCCTTGGTGATGCCCGAGCCGGGATCACTGACGATCTGTGTGCCGGTTTCGTTGACGGTTCCGTGCCCCATCGGCACAAACGCCGCGAGGTCGTGATCCCATTGCACGATCGGCATGGTTCGCCCTGGCGCAAGTCCGTCGGCGTTCGGTATGCGCACTTCGATCGGCGGGTCAAAGCGTGTGTTCGTGGGTTGGATGGTCCAGCCGACTGCAGCGAATCGACCGGCCGTCCCGGGCGGCACCATGGGCAATCGGTCGGCATGGACGGCAGTCACCACGAGCGGGCCGGTGCGGCTGCCATCGGGGAACGTCACGCTGTTTGCGCGCACAAGCATCTCGAAGCCTTCGAAACCGGGCACGGTGAGCACTACATCGTTTGCGCCACCCACAGTGACCGCGCGACTGACTGACACAGGCGGCAGGTAAATGGCGTGCGGGAGCTGGTTGTCCTGACCCTGCACGATGGCGGTCTCGAAATGCAGCGCCGGATACTCGTAGGTTTCGCCGCCACGCTGGAACCGCACCTCGCGACCGTCAATGAACAGGTCGACCTTGCCGGCCGGCACCTGGTCTTCGAATCGGAAGAAGCCCTGTGCATCCGACATCACCGTAAGCGGAGTCCGGCCGATCGAGAGGCGGATGCCTTCGAGTCGCTCGCCCGAATGGTCCATGACCACGCCGGACAAACGGGTGGCGCCATCACGTGGCGCCCATACTTCGATCTGGAACGAAGCGCCACCGATCCGACTATTGTCGGGGTTCACGATTTCGGCACGGATGACCATCGTACCTGGCGTGGGACCGGACGTGGGGCGCACGGCCACCACGCCATGCCGGTCACTGCGGATGCGGATAGCCTGGCCATCCGGCGTGATCACCCCGGTTGCCTGGGCGTCGAAGCGACCGTCACCGGTCTCGATCCGGAACTCAACCTCGACGTTGGCAACGGGGTTGCTGGCGGCATCCAGCACCTGTGCCATCAGCGCTTCTACCGGCGTGCTGTGTGTGGCCACGTATTGGGTCCCGGCAGCGCCATACACGCCTATCCGCGCGGCGTTGCCGGGCAGAGTGCTGGCGATGAACACAACCGCTTCGACCTGGCCATCCATGCGCGCGCGGACAACGTCGCTGCCTGGGCGGGCGTCATGCCCCAATTGCAGGATCACGCTGGCCAGCCCCTCATGGTTCGTCTGCACCGGCAGATGGCGAACGGGATTGCCGTCGAGGTCGCGCATCTTGCCGCTGCCTCGCATGACATCGAACATCACGGTCTGATCAACCAGCGGCGCGGCGTTGGCATCCAGCGCTTGCACCACGAAGGGCTGTGGCAAATCGCTGCGCGCAGGGCCAGATTGGCGATGGCCGGACACCATCGTTAGGCGCGACGCACCGACCGCGGTGCGAACCACCTGGATCGTTTGCGTGCGGGCATTGCCAAGGCTGTCACGGGCAGTGATGTCGAGGACGTTGCGACCGACGACGAGCGGCAGATCAAGCGCCAGAAAACCGAGGTTCGATACGGTGCCGTCGACCACGGAGCCACTCGCTCGATTGGTCACGCGCACTTGCGGTTGTGCGGCCCCTACCCTGCCTTCGACGGCATCGTTGACGACCCCGCGGATGTCTATGGCCTGTTGTGAGGTGACCCACTCGTCGGTGGGCGATTCGACCACCAGGATCGGCGCAGTCTGATCCACGTACACGGTGATCTGGTTGCTGCTGGTGCGACCGAACGCGTCGGTGGCGACTGCACTGAGCTGATTGGTGCCTTCATGCAGAAAGAAGTTGGCGAACGTGAAGCCCATTCCATCCGGGCTGAGTTGCGCCATCTGCTGATTGATCTCGACTGATGACACTGGCCGACTGGTGGTCCCGGTGACGATGACGGACCGCTGCACGGATCCGGTGAGATCCAGAGCGCCGCCGGGTGTCAGCGGCGCGCCTGCCTGTGCAGGGCCAAGGATGGCCCAATCGATCGGTGCGGTGATCCGGACCTCGGCCACTGGCACATGGATCAGATCCATCGTGATCGATCGGGTGGTCCCGTCGCTGAATACAGCGTCGGCGTTCACTTCATTGGTGCCAGGAGCAAGCGCGATCTGCCGGCTGTATCGCCAAAACGTACCATCGGCCTGAACGTCGTCGGGGCTTCCGCCGTTGATGGTGACCTGTTCGGGCTGGCCGACCGAGGACCCGCCACGCACTTCGATGGTTACTGACGGATCGAACACGGAACTGCCCGGCGCGGGGGCGGCAAACTCGAACGTGTAGTCCTGGGGTTCGTCGATCTGGAACTGAAGGTATTTGCGCGCTTCGGCACCGGCAGTGCTCGAGATTTCGGCGATGAGATAGTGACTGCCGGCAGTGAGCGGTGTCGGTGGCACCCATTGCAGACGATAGCCTTGAGCAATCGGGCTGAGGGTTGCCTGGGCCACAATGTCAATTTCGTTCAGCCGCAAGGTCAGCGAATCCGGGTTGATGGCGCCGCGCGGAATCGTGATTTCGGCAGCAATTTCCGCGATTGATCCATTCGGCAGCAAGGTAATGGCCGGACTGGTGAACACGATCCTCGGGCGTGCGCCAATCAGAAAACGGGCCCCGTCCAGCGCCGCGTTGCCGGCGTGATCGGCCAGATCGACCGACACCACGTGTTCGCCGTCGGCGAGATCGTTGGCGGGCAGGAGCTGAAATCCTGCGGCCGTGACCTGCGCCTGGTCACTGACATCACGTCCATCCAGCAGGACCCGGATGCTGGCCGGATCAATACCCGAACCGATGTCGGTGAACGTGGCCGACAGCGTCGGCCGGAACTCATCGGGGGGCAAATCACCCGTGGGTGACAGGTGCAGGATTTCCGGGCCGGACCGGGTGACAAAAGACCAGGAGACTGTGGATGGGCCGACACGGACTTCGACCGCGTGGACTCCCTCAAAGAGGCTGGCTGATGGCGAAAAAACGATTTGTGTGGGCGTTACCTGGCTGCCCGCCGTCTGGTCGACACCATCGATGAACAAGCGCCAGTCCGAGGGCGTGACGCTGCCAGCGGTGAGCCGCAAGCCAATGGCGGGCACGGCATCGGCGGAAAGCACATCGTTCTCGGCTGGCATTCGCTCAACCAGATCCAGCAATGCCAGGGGCTCGAACCCCGATCGGAACACTTCGTCGGCATGGGCCGTGGAAACAGCCCCTGTGATCATCGCGACCACGAGACAAAACGACGCCAACATGGACGATGGCGCCTTCGGCGACCAATTGAACAAGGAAACACACATGGATTGCAGATCGCCTGACAACTGAGGGTGGGCAGCAACACGTTCGGCCACCCCTGGCACATGCCAACCATGTTGCCAATGCGCCGGGATCAACCAAGTGTTGCTGTCTCAGTCCCTACACGGAATCAGGTACTGCAATCGCTCAAGAAATTCTGGAGTGCACAGGGCAATTCGCCATACCTGGAACCGGAACCCCGCTTCGGGTCGAGCGACGCGTCAGCGGGGTTCCGCATTTGCTAGTGCCTGCGGGCGATTATTCTTCAGGCTCAACGACATCGTATTCGTGTGAGCCGATCACTTCGCCATCCATCTTGACGTCGAGGCGATAGAGACCAACCGGCCACTCGCGCGGCAGCGAGACTTTTGCGGTGATCGTATTGGCGACCAAGGCTTCGCTCTTGAACTCCGAAATCTTGATGTTTTCACCAGCCGAAGTTTCGACCGCCCAGAATTCGACAACGAATTCTTTGTTGCCGAACTCGGTGCCATCGAGATTGATCTCGAAATGCTGAACCTTGTCACTCGGAATGAACACTTCGATTGCCTCGCCCGGCTCGCCTTCGGCGTCGGCCAGAAGGGTGACGGATTCGATACCAGTCGCGAATGCCGCGATCGGGAACAACAACAAGCCCATCAACAAACCGCGAAATTTCATACCTGTCCCCTGTGGTTGGAAATGCCACACGAGCGTCGCCTAAATTCCAGATGCGGGCAATAGGTGGGTTGTGAATCGGTGCGGCTTCGTTCAGCCGGGAGTTTTGTGCTGTTCCGGCCCCGGGCTTCGTCGCAAGTAGCGGATTGCCGCGCCCTTCGGGCTCTCCATGACGACATATGGTAAGTCATTGATCAAAATGACATCTTGGGTGTTTGCAGCAACCGCGATTCGGGCAACCA
>JBEIPT010000477.1:0-2760 GCA_040376895.1 Lysobacteraceae bacterium
ACGGTGTAAAACGCGGTAATCGAACCCCCACCCTTCTCGGCATTACCGGCGCGCTCCACCAGTTTCGGCAGTTTGGCGAATACCGACGGCGGATAACCCTTGGTCGCTGGCGGTTCGCCGATGGCCAGGGCGATTTCCCGCTGGGCCTGGGCGAAACGGGTCAGGGAGTCCATGAGCAACAGGACGTTCTTGCCCTTGTCACGGAAATATTCGGCAATCCGCGTGCAATACATCGCGGCGCGCAGGCGCATCAGGGGCGCATCATCCGCCGGAGACGCCACGACCACCGAACGCTTGAGGCCTTCTTCACCGAGGATGTGCTCGATGAACTCTTTAACTTCGCGACCCCGCTCACCGATCAGCCCGACGACGATAATGTCGGCCTCGGTGAAGCGGGTCATCATGCCCAGCAGCACACTCTTGCCGACGCCGGTACCGGCGAACAGCCCGAGCCGCTGCCCACGCCCGACCGTCAACAAACCATTGATTGAACGAATGCCTACGTCCAGCGGCTCGCTGATCGGGTGACGCTTGAGCGGGTTGATGGTCGGGCCGTCCATCGGCACCCAGTCTTCAGCCTTCATCCCGCCCTTGCCGTCCAGCGCACGACCGGCGCCATCCAGCACCCGCCCGAGCATGCTCATGCCCATTGGCAAGCGACCGGTGTCAGCCATAGGCACCACACGGGCGCCGGGCGCGATGCCGGCAACGCTGCCGACCGGCATCAGGAAGACTTTGCTGCCGGAGAACCCCATGACTTCAGCTTCGACCTGCACCGGATGGTAACTGTCGTCGTTGATCACCATGCAGCGACTGCCCATGGCCGCGCGCAAACCTTCGGCTTCGAGGGTCAAGCCGACCATGCGCAGCAAACGGCCTTCAAGGATCGGCGCGCCGGCCAGCTCCGTGGCCTCGGTGTAACCGCCCAGGCGCTTGGCGAAGCTGGTGCGGTCAAGGCGCATCGGGTTCTTCCGGTTCGACTTCGACGGCAGGCTTGTCGTCGATCGGCAGCTCCAGGCTCAGATCCGGCGCGGCCGGGTGCAAGGCCTGTTCGTGCAACTGATCGAACAGCTTGTCCATGACCCTGGCGATCCGGGTTTCGACCGTGGCGTCGATGCGACTGTGCTCAGTCTCGACCCGGCAACCGCCAGGCAACAACGCTTCGTCCTCGACGATGCGCCAGGTTTCTTCATGGCGCTCGCGCAGGGCTTTGACCTGTTCGAAATCCTGCGGATTGATGTACAGCCGCACATTGCCCACGCCCAGCGGCAACAGCTTGAGGGCGTCGCGCATGACGTGTTCGATCTGCGTCGAATCGATGGCCAGTTCGCGCTGAATCACCTGTTTGGTGATGTGCTGCACGAGGTCGACCAAGGATTTTTCGATTTGCGTGTCCTGCTCGGCGATAGGCTCGAACAGGTTGGCCATCAGTTGTTCAAGTGCTGCGACTTTCGGCGCCAGCACGGCCTCGGCTTCCTGACGAACCTTGAGCGTGGTGCTGTGAAATCCTTCTTTCTCGCCCGTCGCGAAGCCTTCGTTGTAGGCCTCCTGACGGATGCTTTCGAGTTCTTCGAGGGTCAGTGGCTGGACTTCTTCCAGCGGCACTTCTGCCATTTCCGGCGGCTCGGGCTCAGGTTCAGGCTCGGGCTCCGGGACATGCGGGTCGAAACTGGGCAGCGACCAGACATCGAAACCACCGACGTCCTTGGCACGGATCAGGTCGGTCTGGGACTCATCATGTTTGGACGACATAGTGACCTTAGATCATCTCTTCGCCGCCCTTCCCGCCGAGAACGATTTCTCCGGCTTCGGCCATACGGCGAGCAATGGTGAGGATTTCTTTCTGCGCAGTTTCCACGTCGCTGACGCGCACCGGGCCTTTGGCCTCGAGGTCGTCGCGCAACAGTTCGGCCGCCCGTTTGGACATGTTCTTGAAGATCTTTTCCTTGACGCCTTCGTCCGAGCCCTTGAGGGCAAGAACCAGCACATCGGAGGACACTTCGCGCAGCAACGCCTGAATTCCGCGGTCATCGACATCGGACAGGTTGTTGAACACGAACATGAGGTCTTCGATCTGACCGGACAGGTCTTCGTCGACTTCGCGGATCGAGTCCATCAACTGGCCTTCGATCGAGCTGTCGAGGAAGTTCATGATGTCGGCCGCACGCTTGATGCCACCCAGGGTGGTGCGCGAGGCATTCGAGTTGCCGGAGAACTGCTTCTCGAGAATCTGGTTGAGTTCTTTCAGGGCCGCTGGCTGCACGGTGTTCAGCGAGGAAACCCGCAGAATGATGTCCAGTCGTACCTTGTGGTCGAAGTTGCCCAGCACTTCGCCGGCCTGGTCCGGGTCGAGATACGCCACGACGATCGCCTGGATCTGTGGGTGCTCGTAACGGATCACGTCGGCGACGGCGCGCGGCTCCATCCACTTCAGGCTGTCGAGCCCACTGGTGTTGCCGCCCAGCAGGATCCGGTCGATCAGGCCGTTGGCCTTGTCTTCGCCCAGGGCCTGGGTCAGCATTTTACGCACGTAGTCGTCGGAGCCGACGCCCAGGCTGGTCTGGTCGCCGACGATGTCGACGAACTCACTCATCACCTGCTCGACCTGCTCGCGGTGCACGTTACCCATCTGGGCCATGGCCACGCCCACGCGCTGAACCTCTTTGGGGCCCATGTGGCGCAGCACCTGGGCCGCGTCGGTGGAGCCCAGGGACAGCAACAGGATCGCGGCTTTGTCGACCTTGGACAGTTTGGCGGCAA
>JBEIPT010000335.1:0-4341 GCA_040376895.1 Lysobacteraceae bacterium
CACGACAGTTTCCAAGGGTCCAGACCCCGGGACGGTGCGGCGGTCAGGCCCAAGAGCCCCAATTGCAAACGATTACGCAGAAAGAGCCCCCTTCCCCACTACGGGAGAATGGAGCCGAGGGCTGGGTGAGAAACCTGGCCCAGAAGGTGGGACAGCGACTCAGCGCCCGCGAATCCGGATTTCCGGCTCGACACCGGTCCACTTGGGTTCCGGGCCCTGCCTGAGCTTGATCAGGACCGGGCGATCCAGCACGAGTTGGCCGGTGATCGACGCACCCGACACCATCTTCAGCACCGCGCGGCTGTCCCGTTCAGCGTCATCGGCGAGCGCAAAACGCAAGGTGTCGATGCGGGCGCCGTCGGCGAGTTCGACCGCACTGCCGAGCTGGGTGACATGGCCATTGATCGCTGCCCCTTCACCCAATTGGATCGAACTGGTCACTACACGCACTTCACCATTGACGACGCTGCCTTGTTCCAGCACCAGCGGGCCGTTGCCGACGCTGACCGGCCCTTCGATCCGGGCTTCAGGCTTCAGGACGACCGCACCATTCAGTACATCAAGCGACTTCGCGACTGCACCGACCCCCAGTACTACCGCACCGTTGTGCGTCCGGATGGTGCCTGCCTTTGCCGAATGAGCCAGCTCCATCCCGGAATTGACGAGGCGCACATCACCCAGTTCGCTGCCCGGACGGGTTTCCGGCGCGCCATGCACAAACACGTCGTCCGGAGCCGGCAGGCTGGCCTTGTCGACGACACCCTGAGCACCCGGGAAGCGCGAACACGGCGCATGATCCGGGCGGTTCTTGGCGACTGGGTCATGGGGGACAACACCGCTGATCTGCACTGCGGTCTCCCGACCCACTTCGATCTGTACGCAATGATCCAGCATCACACCGCCGGTAATGACGGTTCCGCGGCGCACGTCCAGCGTTGGCATGTCGCGTTTCTTGCGCTCGCCGGATCCCGGCAGCATGGCAAGACGGCCCGAAAGGGTCAGGTCTGGTCCCAGGCGTACTTCAGGGCCGAAGGTGACGACATCTCCGCCGATCCGGGCACCCCCTGCGATATCCAGTACACAACCGAGGCTGGTCACATTGCCTTGGATCTCAGCCGTGGATGTGATCGTCACTGTGCCTGTGCCGCAGTAGACATCACCCCCGACCGCTCCGGAAATTCGGCCTTCACCAACTCCGATCCATACCGAACCTGCGCGGCTGCCTTGATCCAGCTTGAGCTCGCCGTTATTGAGTCGCACGGACCCGGCCTGACTGCCGCCACGCAATCGGATATTGCCGTCGGTGATCCCGATGGCCTCAGCGTGTTCGCCGTCGGTCAGGTCGATCGGCGTCGAGATATGCCAGCGGGTGGCCGGATTGTCCGAAGCGGCGAGCACGGGCGAAATCATCAAGGACATCAGGCTGAAGCGGAGGAGTCGGGTCATGTTGGCGGTGGGTCAGTGGGTGGCGGGCAGTCGGAAAAAACGGCGGGCGTTTTCGGTGGTGGTTGCGGCAAGCTGCTCCAGCGGCTCCTGGCGGGCACGAGCGATGGCCGAAGCAATATGGGCCAAGTGCATGGGTTCGTTGCGACGATGGCTCGACTTCGACGGCAGGTCGCGCGGCATCAGGTAGGGCGCATCGGTTTCAATCAGCAGCCGATTCGCAGGAATGTGCGGCACCAGGTCCAGCAGGTGCCGGCCGCGTCGTTCGTCGCAGATCCAGCCGGTGATGCCGATATGGCAGTCCAGGTCGAGATAGTCGAACAGTGCCCGTCGTTCATCGGTAAAACAGTGCACGACGACATCACCAAGCTGGTCTCGCACTGCTTTCAGGCAAGCAAAAAAGTCGTCGTGGGCATCGCGCTGATGCAGGAACAAGGGCTTGTCGAGCCGGTGTGCCCACTCCAGGTGTCGCTCGAACGCGAAGATCTGCGCGGTTCGTGGCGACAGGTCACGAAAATAATCGAGCCCGGTTTCACCGACGGCCACCATTTCGGGCGCCTTCAGCAAGTCGAGGAACGCGTCTTCGGCATCACCATCAAAATCCGCGGCATGGTGCGGATGCAGGCCGGCCGTCGCGAACAGGAATCCGGGGTGTGCCTGGGCGATCTCGAGTGCACGCCGGGCGCCATCGACACTGGCGCCGGTCAGCACCAGTTGCGCCACATGCGCGGCACGGGCGCGATCCAGCACGGCATCAAGGTCGTGATTGAACGATTCGTGGCCCAAATTGGCGCCAATATCAATGAGTTCCATGCCAGTTGAGACGTTCCGCGAAGCGCACTGCCTGAATGCAAGGCTTCAGTATAAGCTCGCCGCCGGCTGGGTTAACAGGCAATTCAGCGAGTTGTCGGCATGGTGTGTATGCCGAAATTGTCCCTTACGGAGCACGTCATGAAATGGATCCAGAGTTGGTTCGCGGTTTTGTTGCTGTCGGTTGCTGGCACTTTTGGGGTCGCCAAGGCGGCGTCCTACACGCCGGAATCCGGCTTCTGGTGGAACCCGAACGAGCCGGGCAGTGGTCTGGCCATCGAAATCGAGGACGACTTCATTTACGTGGCTGCGTATCTTTACGACGCGCAGGGTTTTCCGTATTGGTACATCGCCAGCGGCCGATTGGCCGACAATGCCGGCACCTTGAGCTTGAACAGTGCGCAGGTATTCACCGCGACTGGCGGCCAGTGCCTGGGCTGCCCGTGGCGCGCGCCGACCAATACGCCGGCCGGTGGCCTGATGAGCATCGTGTTCGACCGCACGGATGAAACCCGGGCAACCCTGACCTGGGGTGGCCAGACCAAAACCATCCGTCGTCTGGACTATTACGACATCGGTTTTGGTCCCGATGCCGAAAACCAGCGCATGTTGGGTGAATGGCAGGTGGTGCTCGACCTGTTTGCCGCGGGGAACAACTATGCCGCGTATCCCTACTACGGCGACGTGGTGATCCTCGACACGCTGAATCGCACACCGAATCCGGACCAAATGTTGGGTTGCCGCCCGCAAACGTCATTGGCGCTCCGGTGCACCACGACCGACCGCAACACACACGACGCGGCCGCGTTCTTCAATTCGAACGATCGGGCCAGCTATATCACCGTGCGTGACCAGCCGACGACCTTCTTTACCTACGTGGCGGATGTAGGTGTGCACCAATTCGATGGTGTCGTACAGATTCATGCAAGCAACGGATTTAATGCCAACGGTGTGTTCTATCCTGTGCGCGGATTCCGCAGTGCGAGTCGCTCGGCCGTGCAGACCGGTTTGGGTCCGGCAGTCGCCGACAAGTCGGCGCCGGTCACGGCACGAAGCCTCAAGCAGGCCATCCTCGATGGTAATGATGGTGTGATGCCGAAAGGCATGACGGCTGCGGAAGTCAAAGCGCGTTATGGCTTTGAAATTGCCGAAGGTGTGTTCATGGTGAATTACATGACACGCCTGATGGATGAGCAGTCAGCTGCGAAGTAACGCCAACGGGCAAAGTCGAAGCGGGTGGGCTGAAAAGCCTGCCCGTTTTTGTTGGGGCTCCCTTGAATCCTTCGATGCAGCCCCAAGTTTCGGTCGATGATTGATCTCACCCCTGCGGACCTGAGTCCGGAACAAATTCGTGAACAGGACCGCCTGTTCTGGCGCGGCGTCAAGTTCAGTGTGCTGTTCACAGCCGTGCTTTGGCTGATCGAGTGGGCGCATCGGGTGTTCTCGCTCGACCTCAAGCCGCTGGCTGTGGTGCCGGGCGAATGGGCCGGACTGCTCGGCGTTTTGACCTCACCGCTTGTGCATGGCGGCGCCGAACATCTGGCTGCCAACTCCGTCGGCATCATCATGCTCGGCACGCTGATGCTGTACCGATATCCCAAGGCATCCGTGATCGCGCTGCCTGTCATCTGGTTGTGTGCAGGATTGGGCACCTGGCTGATTGGCCGACCGTCGTTCCACATCGGCGCCAGTGGCCTCACCCACGGGTTCATGTTCTTCCTGTTTCTTGCTGGCCTGATCCGTCGTGATCGCCTCGCGATTGCGGCCATGCTCGCCTCGATGCTGTTCTTCGGCGGCATGTTCTTCACGATCCTGCCACGTGAAGCCGGGGTGTCGTTCGAGGCGCATCTGAGCGGTGCGATCGGTGGCCTGATCGCGGCGCTGATTACCTTGAAGCACGACCCGGCGCCGCCGCGACGAAAATACAGTTGGGAAATCGAAGAGGAACTGGAAGAGGAGTTGCGTCGGTTGGAGCGGGACACGCTCGAACCCCCGCGGCCGCCGAGCGTGAATCCGATCTGGGATGGCCCGCGCGCAATCCGTGAAAAACTTCAGGGTGAGTCGCCGGGCCAGGTCATCGAATTCCGA
>JBEIPT010000009.1:0-25805 GCA_040376895.1 Lysobacteraceae bacterium
CCCATCCAGATGCCATAACCGATCATCGTCGCCTGAACTGCGCCAAAGAGCAGAAGTGCACCACTCGCCGCGGGCAAGCTCACGTAGGCAAACGAGAATCCTGCGGCATACACAAACAATGAAATTGCCGATGGCCAGTTGCCCCCGCCCGAATGCTTGGCCTGTCGCAGTTGCACCAGCAACCAGAGCATGGCCGCACCTGAGATCAAGCGAATGGAAGTGAAGCTGGCTGCATCAATGCTGGTGTGAGCGAGGGCCATCCGACAGAGCAGGGAGTTGCCCGCAAATGCGGCCATGGCAAGTGATGTGAGGGCCATGCCGCGCGTATAGGGCAACATGGCTGCGCTGAGGTGCTTCTTGGTCATGCTCGATTCTGCATCCTCTGGTTGGCAAGTCCAGTGTTGCCCGCCTCAGAATCTCTGGCGGATTCGACTCGCAAGCTACTGAATGATCCGAAGGGGGATTCCCGCAGGACCGGCAGATCAGTCTGCAGTGGCGGCAACTGGATTGAACTGTAGCGCGAGGGATCGAGGATCCCCCGTGTCACGAAAAAGTCAGTCAACCAACGCCGCCAACGCCTCGGCGATGTCACCCACCTCGGCGTTCTCATCGTTGCTCAGCACGACCACGCTGATCCGGTTGCGGCGATCACGAAGGACATACGTCGCCGTGCCCATCCATGAACCGGAATGAGACACCACGCCGTCACCTTCGATCACCCAGCCATAGCCGTAGCCGGTGCCGTCCTCGTCTTCGATGCGCTCACCTGAATCAAGCTTACCGCTGCTCCATGCGCGATCCTTTTCCCGCCGGTTCAGCACGACGTCGCTGTCCAGCGCGCTCATCCAGGCGACCATGTCGCTCAAACTGGCGTAGATGTTGCCGTCACCTGTTACCGACGAGGGAAAGCTGGTTGAGGTGAAGTCGCCGTCCTCGTCGCTGGCATAGCCCCGGGCCTGTCGGGGGAAACGCAGCTTGTCGTCATCCATGACTCGCGCTGAGCGCATGCCTGCGGGCTGAAAGAACTGCGCGCGAACGAAGTCGGCGAAGCGCTGTCCGGAGACTCGCTCGACCAACAACGACAGCAGCACATAACCGGAATTGTTGTAGCGATAGACCGTCCCCGGTTCTTCCACCTGCTCTTGCTCATTGAGCCACAGCAGGTGGCTCTCGGTGGTCAACCGCGCGAACTCGCCGTCGTTGCCCTCCCAGGCATCGGAGCTGTAATCGGCCAAGCCAGAAACGTGGTGGATCAGATCACTCACATTCACTTTACGGCTGCCGGATTCGTCGTCGAAGTCCGGCAGGTACTCAGAAACTGGCTGATCAGTATCGAGCTTGCCCTGATCCTCCAGAGTCAGCGCGGCGAAAGCGGTGAAGTGCTTGGATACGGAGGCCAGGTCGAACAGGGTGCGGGAGTCGATCTCGATGCCCTTCCCGACGTCCGCATAACCAATCGACGTTTCAGCACGCACTTCGCCATCGACGATCAGCGCGACGGCTGCCCCCGGTCCTTCTGCGTCGAAGTATTCCGCAAGGACCGCGTTGGCCGATTCGTCCAGATCACCAGCAATGCAAGCCTGAGTGGCAGCCAATAGTAGGCCCAGCAAACAACTCACACTGAAACCCATCCGATCCATGCCGAGTCCCTGAAAATGCGATCGGCACCATATCACCGCCGCACAAGTCGAGGAACAGCACATGCCTCTGGCGCCTATTCGAGGTGAACGGACCCGCAGCGGCGTGGCGCCCGGGCCGTGTGGACCAGGGTTAGGCGTCGAGTGCGCGCGACATGGGCTGGAAGGTTCTTTGCGTGCGGCCGCGACCCGTTTCGGTGACGTTCCTCTTGAATGACCAGTTAGCGCTCAGCCAGGGCAACCATGTTCTCGAACTCTTTCGGCATGGTGACGTACCAAACTCCGTCCACAAACAAGACGGTTGTTAGGTCTACTGTTTCCACAGCGACGCCTGCCACATAGCCCTTTGTTTTGGACACGACGTACGCGATCGTGTCGCCGTCACTGACGGTGCCAACGATGGTGGGAACCCCAATTTCCATGTTGATGCCACGACGTTTCATCTCGGCCATGTAGCCGGAGAAGACACCCGCACTGTATTCGACGTCAGAGATCTTGCTGACATCTGCGAATGAGAGGCCGGGGAACATAGTCTCTCTCAATCTGTCACCGCCAGGCTGATCCATGCGCTTAGAGAAGAAAGACCTAATACGCTGAAGGTCGGCAGGCCTGAAGCTACGAACTGCTAGATCCCAGTTATCTGCAGAGACGGCTTCGCCATACTGTCTGGCTGCTTCTTCTGGAGAGGAAGTCGCGAAGCAATTGATCGGAAACAAGAACAAAAGTGCCAGAAGAACCTTCATGAGCGCTGACGCCGTGTTGAGCCGCCGCCGCGCGACGGGGTGTGGATGATACGGGCAACTTCCCCGGTGGTCGGCTTCACGCATTGTTGGACGGCTGGCCGAACGCGAGAGAACGAAGAGAAAATTGCGGCATGCTAGGTACTGTTGTTTGCAAGGTGAATTCTGGCAATTGCTGCTGCACCGGCCTCCATCTTGGAACGGGCCGAGGAATTGGCGGAGTGGACCAGAATCCTGGGCGGCTTGAAGCCGCGAAGCGCCACAGCCTCTTCAATCCAAACAACAACGTCATACCCTGTTCCATGCTCGTCGTCGCCTAAATCGTGATCGAGACTGATCTCTTCGACTTGACCCGACTCAAGCAACTCAATCGCTTCTTCAGGCCAATAGACCCGAACCCACCCTTCCGGTGTTGTGCGCTCGTCGTCAAGGTAGACACGCATTGATTTTGTTTCCCAGCCTTCTAACTTGACAGGTGCGACAGAGACGGGCGACTTGGAGTCGTATGATCCGGAGGTTGGCTTTGTAGGTCATTGATGTTCCTCCAAGTTCACCAGTCGGATCTGAAATGTACGGCCAAGAAAAGGCGAACGATTGCGGGCGTGATCCTCCGGTGCGGATCGTAATCGGAGGCGGGCGCTCTTGCTACTTGTACCGCCAGGCTCATTTCCCGGCTATCGCACCCTGGCTGCCAAAGGTTTGGCGGTGTCCGATCTCGCATCGGCTCGTGATCGTTGTCGGATGATTTTTGCCGCACGACCGAGATACTTTGCTGCATGCTCGGGTGTCTTTGAGTGATACCGGGCAATCGCCTGCGCTGCATTGCCGTTGCTGTCTTTCAGGTGTCGCAGGTACAGCACGACTGCGACGAAGACATTACGACAGCCGCGGTTGTCGCGCAGGTCTTCATGGCTGATGCCCAATGCCGCAAATTCGGCCAGGTGGATCGAGTTGACCTGCATGGGTCCCAGGTCTTCGGTGCCGTTGTCGTTGCGGCGGACGGCTCCGGGCCAGCCGCCTTCGAGTTCGGCGAGGAGTTCGATGGGCAAAGGATCAATACCGAATTGTCGACTGATGAGTTCGATGCAGCGCTGGGTGGAAAGTGGTGGATCCGACGCGGAAGCGACGATTGGCGACATTGCGAGCATGGCCGACACGACAGCACGCATCATCATGGTTTTCGCCGCTCCCAAGTCTTCGACGCGGGAAGTTCAGCATGGGCACACTGCGCGCTGCAACCGGTGAGTTCAGGGTGTTGCACAACCGGCCTGACAGGATTGGGTAAACAGCCAGCGACACTGCGCGAAGGGGCACGTGGTTTGGCCGGGGTGGTTGGGTGAGCCGAACACTACGTTGAGATACCAGACTGACCCCACCGTCAGCGGGCAGTAGTTTGAAGCCGGAACCCCGGACGTCCAGCCCAGGCCACTGGCGGCCGAGCCGTTGCTCTTGCAGCGGCTGTCGGTCGGGAAGAAGTCACCCGGACACGGCGAGAGCGTGACGAGCAAAGGCGCTCCGGCTGTTCCCGGTTGTTCCCAACTCAGTTGTCCGGCGCGGTTGGCCTGGCCCGTGGTGTCGATGCGAAACGATACGTATTGGCCGCGATTGATTTCGGCGGTGCCCGTGTCACCACCCGCTCGACCGAAGCGACCGAGGAAACTGCGCACTTGACCCGAAGCGTCCGAATGGCCGGGAAGTGGTGGTTGCCATTGTGTGAGGTCGATCTGCGAAAAGCGCAACCAATCGGTATTGGATGCAGCCCAGAGGTCGAGATCGTCGAGGACGAAGTATGACTGTCGGGTGAGGCCGAGCGGTGGGGCATGGACTCCCGTGCATGAGCCAACTGGATCGGTTGCCGAGACGGTTACCAATACTTCGGAAGACATGGCGCCGTGTTGGTTCTGGCAGGTCAGGCGTAATCGGTACGCACCGACCGTCACTAGTCGAAGGCGCATGCCGCCGCTTTCGGTTGGCATGGTCGGTCCCCAGCCATCGACCTGAGTGACACCCTGTGGATAGACACTGCCGATGGTGCTGCACGTGCTGGCGCCGACGCTCCTCCAGCGCAAGGTAGTTTCATTGCCGACCACCAGTGAGGTGGGCTGCGCGGTCAAGGGCACTGCGAACTGAGGTGTGGCGACGATCGACGGACACCAGCCATCGCCCGGTACGCCCTGATTGGCCTTTGTGTGGACTTGCCACAATGTAGTCAAGGCGCCCCAGCTTGGGCTCGTGCCCGAGGCCAGCGGAATCCGGTATAGCTGGCCGTTGGCCAGCCGCAGGCTCAACGCCGGCCAACTGAAGACCGGCGCGTCGGTCATGTGGTCGGGGCACCAGCCATCACCCACGACACCGGACTTGGCAGCGGGCGCAGCGATGACCTCACCGGTCCGTGCGTCCACTTCGATCGGGTTTGCCGTCAAAGGCAACACCATTTGCTGGCCGTTCGGTTTGCGCAGCAACACAATGGGTGCCGCGGTAGCGGCGACGGCCATGACCAGCAGGGACAAACAGAGCAACAACACGATCAATCGAGTGCTTGGACGCATGTTCGGATCCTTGACGACATGCGTTGATGGTGTGCGCGACCTTATGACTGTGACCCGCGCTTTGCCTGATGAATTCCGGGCTTTGAGAGCCGCTTCCCACAGTAGGGGGCATGAGGCGAGCGGCACCATCCGAGCTCTGTGGGAGCGGCTTCAGCCGCGATGCGCCGATGGAACGGGAAGCGCTTGCACCATGGCGTCATGGAGAGCCCGAAGGGCGCGCCAATCCAATTCTTGCGATCACGCCTGAGGCAAGAACAAGGTGCGTCAGGTCGCTGCGCGGCCTTCGCAACGACGGGTTCAGTCTGAAGCCGATTTCAGAGCGCGTTGAAGTCCAGGTCCAGCAGTTTCTTCGGCGCGCCCAGCAGGTGACCTTGCGCAAACTCGGCCCCGGATGCTCGGAGGCTCGACAACGTTGCTTCGGAATCCACGTGCTCACCGATCACCGCAAGTTTCATCGACTTGGCCAGGTTGACGATACTGGCCACCATCGTGTGATCGAGATCGTTGTCGGCCATCCCTTCGACAAAACTGCCCTCGATCTTGACGAAGTCGACCGGCAGATGACGCAAGTGCGTGAACGACGAGAAGCCCGTGCCGAAGTCGTCCAGCGCGAACCTGCAACCGAGGCCGCGCAGCAGGTTCATGTGCTTGCGCACCAGATGCATGGAGGTCATCTCGCTCGTTTCAGTGATTTCGAAGACGAGGGCCTTTGGCGGCACACCACTGGTACGGATCACGTCAGCGATGGCATTCATCGCCTCCGTGTCGGCCAATGTCTGGTTCGACAGGTTGATGCTGAAAGCAATCTTGCCGCCAGCGAACGCGTTCTTCTCGGCGAGCACGCTCAAGACATGGCGCACCCCCCACAGATCAATCTTGGACATCATGCCAACCCGCTCGGCCAGCGGCACAAACACGGCTGGCGACACGAATTCGCCCTTGCGTTCGCGCATGCGGATCAGCAACTCGAACAGGATCTCGTGCTGGCGGTTGCCGAGGCGCCACGCCCCATCCTGTTCTAACGTCGATTCCGCGACGTCGATGATCGGCACGATCGGCTGCGCCGCGAATTCGAAGCGGTTTTCGTCGAGCGCATCGCGGAAGCGCGAGATCCAGCCCGCCTCCAGTTCGCGTGCGACGCGCACATCGTGTTCGCCGACATAGATCTGGGTTTGGTCCCGGCCCCGATGTTTGGCGCTTTTGCAGGCCACGCGCGCGTGTTCGATCACGTATTCGGATGAGGGGGTGTCGCGTGACAACACCGCTACACCCACCGATGCCGTGGCATGTCGGCGTGCACGATTGATGCGGTAATTGGTTTGTCGCGCCAGTTCACGGAAGCCGTCGGCGACGGTAAACAGGTTGTCGAGCTGGATGTTCGTCAGCAGAAGTGCCAAACGATCTGCTTCCAGGCGCGACAGGACGTCACCATCGCGAAGGCGCTTGCCGATCAATTGGCCGTATTCGATGAGCAGCTGGTCGGCTGCATCACCGCCGGCACTGTCGACGATGTGCGTGAACCGGTCGATGTCGATGTACAACACCGCCGAGTACCCACCCTGCTCACGGCGCCGGCCCAATTCAACGCTGAGTGCCTGGCTGAAATGACGTGCGTTGTGGAGGCCGGTCAGCGGATCGTGGCTGAGCTCCCACTTCAAACGGTCGGCGCTCTTGCGCTCGGAGATGTCACGGAACACAACGACCGTGCCGTCGCGCTGACCATGCAGCATCAGCGCGTGGACGGAACACTCGACCGGGACAGGACGGTGGTCGCGGTCAAAGAACAGCGCTTCGAGACGAGGCAGCGACTCACCACTGCGATATGCCTGCGCCAACCGCGAATCCGCTTCAGGCAAGTTGCCACCGCTGTCGTCCGAATGATGGATGGCCTCATGGGCATTCATGCCGATCAGCGCCGCTTCGTCATCGTGGCCGAGCAGGCGCAGGGCCATCGGGTTGATGAAACTCAGGCGCCCCTCGGAATCGACACCATACACACCGTCACCGACCGAACCCAGAATGTCGCCGAGGCGTTGCTTCTCGCTCAGCATCTGCTTGCGCATGGTGATCTGGCGCGCGAGGCTGCCGATCCGTGCGAGGAACAGCTCCTTCGCTTCGTTCTTGAACGTGCATTCCAGTGCGCCGGCATCCAGCGATTTGCGGATGATGTCTTCGCGGTAGGTGCTGGTGATGATGGCAACGGGTGTATCGCGATACTTCGGCAGTTCGCGCAGGCGGCGGCACAGTTCGTCGCCATTGCCATCGGGCAGGAAATAATCCAGCACGAACAAGTCGTAGTGGCCGACCGAGGCCTTGTTGTAGCCCTCGCCGATCGATGACGCGAGATCACAGCCATAACCGCTGCGTTCCAGCAGTTGTTTGTAGGCCAGCCGGACGCTCGCGGAGTCGTCGACAAACAGCACGCCGATGCCGTTGCGTTCCTTGATCGGCGTGTCTTCGATGGCAGCCGAGATCGGTGCTTCGACAGGCGCTAAGGGAGCCGGCGGTTTTGCCGGCAGGGGCGCTGAGCGAGCCATCGGAGCCGGTTTGGGTGGGCTGACCGGGGTCGGACTCTGATTCGGGCGCGGGGCCTGTGGCGTGGGCTCACCGAGCGAAATTTCGGATTTCGGACGATCGTTGTTTCGGGCTTCGGGACTCGCTTTGGCGGATTGGCTGTTGCCGACCGCCTGGCGGATCAGCGCCGGAATCCGCGAGAAGTTGCTCCACAACAGGAACTGGGTATCCGGTCTGGCCAGCAGGAATCCGGCCACATCGGCCGTTCGTTCATGCGCCAGCAACAGCAGGGGCACCTTGAGTTCGCGAGGATTACGCAGATAGATCAGCAGGTCATCGAACTCGCGGGTCATGCGCGCCGGGGCGCCCAGGATGACCATGGCATAGGGCTGGCCCTGGTCGCGCGCGCGCTGCAGGTGATCCAATGTGTCGGCGTAGCTCTCAAGCTCTGCCCAGCTGCCAACCTGAGCCGCCTGCAACGTGCGTTGCAGGAGATGCTTCAAGGTCGTTGATCGCTCCACTACCAAAATGCCGGACACAGGCGCTCCCAATCCAATCCAGTGGTCAGATCCAGGCTCGTCAGAACCCTGACGAGTCAGGCCATAGCCCCGACCGGGGGGCGGGGGACCAGAACACACATTGTGATCGGCTTCGGTGCGGTGCGGCAAGGGGCGGCTTGGCTCGGACGGGGTGGGCCAATAAGCTTGCCCATTGACCGGACCAAGCCTGCCCCGATGACCGACCCGAAGCACAAGGAACTGCAGGCGCTGCTGGCCCGCTTCGGCACACGGCTACGGGTGCTGGTGGACCAGCATTGTGGGCGGGGACAGGGTCTGGATCCGGACGATATCGAGCAGGAAGTCCGAATCAAACTGTGGCGCGCGCTTGAAAGTGACAAAAAAGTCGAGTTTCCTGCGTCTTATATACAGAGGGTGGTGGTGACGACGGTGGTCGATGCGCTCAGGCGCTCCGAAAACCGTCCGATGGAGAACCTCGACGATACCGACGAATCGGTTGTCGACCCCACCTTGCAGCCAGCTTCCAACCCGGAGCTGGAGGCTCGGGCCGTTGAGTGGCGCAAGCGCTTGTTGGCCGAGATCGACAGTTTGCCTGAGCGCCGGCGTTGGCCGGTGAAGCTCGCGATCCAAGGCTTCACGGCCGATGAAATCGCGCGCCTGCTCGGTGTCAGTGTCGCCTCGGCCCAGCAATTGTCCTATCGCGGCATCGAAGAACTGAAAGAAAAACTGCGTGCGCGCGGAGGCGAACAAATCGATGACTGAGCTCAACCACAACTTGAACAGCCATGAACTCGGCCGGATTCTGGCCGGGGAAACCGCTCTGCTTGCCCGTCTGAACGATCCGTCCGCCATCCGGGCACTCAAACTGGCGCTGGCCAGTGAATCCCTGTGTGCCGAATTGGCCAACGACGTCGCCCGCGTCCAGCGTGGCTCACTTCGTGATCGTCTGGTCGCCTGGTGGCAAGGCGCCGGATTCCCGGCGGCATTCGCTGCGGCAGCCATTACGGCGGTGGCGATTGGTGCGCTGAACATTCGTGCCCCCGAAGGCACCCAGATGCCGGCCATGGTCTCCACCCCAGCTGCCGATGACTTGTTTGTGGCGGCCTTCGAGCCATCCGATCAGATGTTCGGTGGCGAGTTCGAACCGGGCAACACTGCCAAGGACCTGATGTTCAACGGCAGTTTCGACGGCTGATCAGCGGGGGCTGGGTCTATCCCGGCCGCGGTCGCTAAGATGGCGCTTTCCCATCTCGCGGATCGTTCATGCGTATCGTCAGCTTCAACGCCAACGGCATCCGTTCGGCCGCCGCCAAGGGCTTTTTCGACTGGTTTGGCGCTGAACACATCGATTTCCTGTGTGTGCAGGAAACCAAGGCGCAGACCGACCAGCTCGACGACGCGCTGTTCAAGCCACAGGGTTACCACCGCCACTTCAACAACGCCCAGAAAAAGGGTTACTCCGGCGTGGCGGTTTACAGCCGCGAACAGCCTGATGAAGTGATCGACCGGCTGGGCTGGGAAGCGTTTGACCAGGAAGGCCGGTATCTCGAGACGCGTTTCGGCAACCTCAGCGTGGTGTCCCTGTATCTGCCGTCCGGCTCGTCGGCTGAAGAGCGCCAGCAGTTCAAATTCGAAGTGCTGAAGTTCCTCACTCCGATCTTCCACGAGTGGCTGCACAACGGCCGCGACTACGTGCTGTGCGGTGACTGGAACATCGTCCATACCGCACGCGACATCCGCAACTGGAAGAGCAACCAGAAAACCTCCGGTTGCCTCCCGGAAGAGCGCGCCTGGCTGGACCTGCTGTTCCACCAGCATGGCTGGGTCGACAGTTACCGCCGCCTGAATCCCGAAGGTCAGGACTACACCTGGTGGTCCCAACGCGGACAGGCCCGAGCCAAGAACGTCGGTTGGCGCATCGACTATCAGGTCGTCAGCCCCAGTCTGGCCGGCCGCCTCGTGTCCAGTGCGATCCATACCGAGCCGAAATTCTCGGACCATGCGCCGTATCGGGTGGACTATGGCCGCTGAGTCGAAAGCCTCAGAACCCAAGCGTGCCGTGGGCGCGACGGCGGTCCTGCGCAGCCTGGGTCAGCCCAAAGTCTTGACGCTGTTGATGCTGGGTTTTGCCTCAGGCCTGCCATTCATGCTGGTCGGCAACACGCTCGGATTCTGGTTACGCGAAGCTGGGCTGGAGTTGTCGACGATCGGATTCCTGTCTTGGGTCGGCATAGCCTATTCCGCGAAGGTTCTCTGGTCGCCACTGGTTGACCAGTTCAACGCGCCGCTGTTCGGCGCCTGGCTCGGACGGCGCCGCGGCTGGATCGCCTTCACGCAGGTCCTGTTGGCTGTTGCCCTGTTCGGAACGAGCCTGTTGTCGCCAATCAGCCAACTGGCCGCGTTTGGCACGCTCATCCTGGTCGCTGCGATTGCGTCGGCTACCCAGGATATCGCCATCGATGCCCTGCGCATCGAAAGTGCCGACGACCCGGACCAGTTGGGCCTGCTCACGGCATCCAGCCAACTGGGCTACCGCACGGCGCTGCTGCTGACCGACGCGCTGATCCTGGTGGTTGCCGCAGATTTGGGCTGGCCGCTGTCCTACCAGATCATGGCACTGCTGATGGGTATTGGCATGTGGGCGACCTGGCGCGCCACCGAACCGATGCGGCAGGTGCGGCCGGTTCTCGACAAAGTGCCCGTGGCCAGTCGAATGCCGACCATCCTGGTCCGTCTGATTGATGGTCTGATCGGACCGTTCGTGGTTTTCCTTCGCCAGCACCGAACCATGGCCGTTCTGATGCTGGTGACGATTTCGCTGTATCGACTGGCTGATTTCGTGATGGGGCCCATGGCGAACCCGCTTTATGTGGACCTGAAGATGGACAAGGCGCTGGTTGGCGAGATCCGGGCTTCGGTCGGCTTGGTCGCAACGTTTATCGGCATCGCGGCGGCAGGACTCTCGGCGATCCGGTTCGGCAGCGTGACCGCCTTGTTGATCGGTGCCGTACTCGGGCCGGCATCGAACCTTGCGTTCGCCTGGATGGCCTGGACCGGTCCGGATCTCGCCGTATTCGCAAGCGCCATGGCGATCGACAACTTTTCGGCCGGTTTTGCCGGGACTGCACTGGTGACCTATATGTCCAGCCTGACCAGCTTTGGTTACACCGCGACCCAATACGCCCTGCTCAGTTCTTTTTATGCCCTGCTCGGGAAGGCACTAAAGGGCTTCTCCGGGGCCGCCGTTGAATCCCTGAAAGCACACGGCAGCCTGATGGATGCTTATGCCTGGTTCTTTATCGGAACCGCGCTGATCGGCGTTCCTGCGGTACTCGCATGCGCCGTTTTGGTCTGGAGAACCGACAAACGGCATTAATTCGCGGACAAACGGTATTCGCCCCATACGAGGTTGGCAGTTTCAATTTGTTGCACGTGACATATAATTGCAAACTTCCTGTTGCAGGTGTCGTCATGCCAGACTTTGTATTGCGTGGAATCGAAGCCGACGTGGCCGAGCGCATCAAGACCATTGCGCGCGAGCGCTCATGGGCGATCAACGATGTGATCCTCAATCTGGTCAAACAAGGCCTGGGAATGGGCGTTCAGGGTGACGAGACGGCCCGTGGCGTATCGATCACCGCCGTTCCGGTCCGCGATCTGTCGCGATCTTCCGGCAATTTCGGCAGCGATGACGAAGACGAAGTCATGCGCGCTGCGATCGAAGCATTCGAACGTCTGCCGGTGCAGGCAGTCAGATTCAGTTGATCTTCGGAGTCTCGCCGGAAAAAGCGGGCTTCGGCCCGCTTTTTTTGTCCGTCGATTACCCAGCTTTTCCGATCATCGTTGCAGCCCACGAAATGAGCGGGTTACGCTCAGCATCTCAATGACGGATTGATCGCTTGTGGAATTCCTGATCGCACTGCTGCTGAAGTTCTGGGTGATGATCTGGGGTTTGCTCACCGGCTCCATTACCAGTGTCCCGTTTTTCCGTCGGATTCTGCTGCGCCGTAGTCTGGGTTCTCGGTTCGACGGACGCCAACTGGAGTTGTTCACGGGCGATGTTCCGTTCCTGCTGCGCCAACTGGTGGTGCTCGCGCCTGACAACCGGATGCGCTGGCAGGTCGTGTTCCGTTGCGCCGATATGGTTCTCAGCAAACACGAGACCAGAATCCTGCGCCTGCCGGACACCTGCCACGAGATCATCGTGGAGGCGGAACTCATCGATCTGCGCAAAGGCCGACGGGCGCACCTGTTCCGTCGTCTGCCACGCGAGGTGAACCCATGACGACCGCTCGAATTCTCTTGCTTCTGGCAGTCTGTATCGTATTCACCGGTTGTATCCGCGTGCGTGTCCACGATGCCGAACGACTCGGGTTGACGGTCTGCTACGCCAATGAGCGGGTGCAGGATCGCTGGGTGCTGTATTTCGGAAGGGCTCGTGCCGATGGCAGCCAAGTCGATGGCGCAGCCTGGCAGAGGTTTCTCGATGAGGAAGTCACGCCGCGATTTCCATCGGGATTCACATGGCTCGATGCCTTCGGGCAGTGGCGCGGGGACGACGGCACCCGTTGGCAGGAATCCAGCTTCCAGGTGATCCTGCTGACGGATGGTGTGCAAGAAGACGCCATCGACGCGATCAGTCGTGCGTACCGGGAACGATTCCAACAGCAGGCCGTGTTACGCGAACGCAACCGCATCTGCAGCGTGCTCGATCAATCGAACGGATCCACACCATGAACAAGATTTCGACTCGTGAAGCCGGCCTTGCCGATCTCGACGCCCTCACAGGGCTGTTCGACGCCTATCGGCAGTTTTATCAACAGGCCTCCGATCTCGATGCCGCCCGAAGATTCCTGCGCGATCGTTTCGAACATGGGCAATCGACGATCTTCCTGGCCACCCTCGGTGATCGTGCCGCCGGATTCACGCAGCTCTATCCCAGTTTTTCGTCGGTCAGCATGCGCCGGATGTTCATCCTCAATGACCTTTATGTATCGGCCGACTGCCGCCAACATGGAGTCGGGCGTGCCTTGCTCGCCGCCGCCGAAGGTTACGCACGCGCTCTGGGTGCCAAAGAATTGCTGCTGCAAACCGCAATCGACAACGTGGAGGCGCAGGCGCTCTACGAATCGACGGGCTGGATCCGCGACCAATCGTTCTACGTCTACGAACGTCTGCTGACGCAGTGAGCCGTTCGTGCGCCCGAACACCTCAAAAGCCGTGAGCGACCCTTCCTGCACCAACTGCAGTCAACCCTTGGCGGGACCATTCTGCGCCCAATGCGGGATGCGCCAGCCGTCGGGTCGACTGTCGATGGTCGGATTGCTGCGCGACTTGATGGCACGGATCATCGACATCGAAACCGGATTCTTCCGGACATTGTTCGGCGTGGCGATTCGTCCGCAGACCACCATTCAGGGTTGGCTCGATGGGCGACGCAAGCACTACATGCATCCGTTTGCGTTGCTTCTGATCTGTGCGACGGCATCGGTGCTGGCCATTCAGATTCTCGGTGATTCATTCTGGACCGAGTTCAGAAACACCATGGCTGCCTACAGCGGCATCGCCGATCCGGAGGACAGGGCCCGGTTCGTGCGTTTCTACGAAACCGCCTACACGCTCATGCCCTACTGGATGTTGTTGTACTGTCTGCCGATTGCAATCAGCCTCAGACTCATGTTTCCACGCCGCGGAACATCCGTCGCCGAACTCTGGGCGGTAACCCTTTATGCCATTGCGCTTGGCATTGCGCTCGATATACCGGTGACGCTGCTGATGGCGTGGTCGGACATCACCCTTGCCGACCAGATGTTGGCCACGAGCGTCTTGCTCATGGCCACGCAGATTCTGGTCCAGGGCCGTTTCATGGCGACCGGTTGGACCTCTTGGTTGCGCGTGGTCCTGGCCAGCTTGCTCGGATATCCACTTGCTGGTGTCTTGCAGCAGACACTCGCCTACCTCTATGCCTTTGCATGACTCGGTTCGATGTCCGGGAGGCTGCACGAGAGCATGTGCCCGGTATCCAGCGTGTACGCGCCGCAGTGCGTGAAAACCGGTTGGTTTCGCGCAGGATTGAAGATACCGAAGTCATCGAGGCCATCGAATCAAGCGGAATCGGCTTTGTCGCATTGATCGATGGCGAAGTCGTTGGCTTCTCGATCGGCCACACCACGACCGGCAACATCTGGGCGCTGTTCGTGGACCCCGAATTCGAAGGTCGCGGCATCGGGCGACAACTGATGGATGTGCTGGTGGATTCCCTGGCTGCACATGGCCTGAAGAACCTTCACCTCAGTACCGATCCGGGTACGCGTGCAGAGCGGTTCTATCGCGCCTTTGGCTGGCAGTGCCACGGCCTCGACGAACAAGGCGAGATGCGATTCACGCTGTCACTGCCCACATGAACCCCTTCTCCCGCAAAGCGGGAGAATGTGGCCGAAGGCCGGATGCGCAACACCCGCTCGATCACTCGAATCCGTCGGCGAACACGTTGTTCGGGTCAGGAGGGAAGATCAAGCGCCAGGCACCGCGCCCGAGCGTACCCGCATAGAGTGCGCTCTGACTCGGCACATAACGCAAGTCGAAAACCAGGACGTTTGGCAATGACTCGCCCAACAGAGTCCAAGTGCTGGAATTCGGGGTGGCAACGTAGACACCCGAGCGAGTGCCCACGGCGATCAAATCGCCGGAGGGTGACTCGACGAATTCAGCGGTACGGAAGTCCGCAGAACTGACGGTGAGCAAATTGCCAGTGATGTCGGTCCAGCTGGTCCCGCCATCGGCGCTGCGAAACACCTGGTTGTCGTCAACCGCAAAAACGAGGTTGCCGTTTGCGGGATCGACCGCAACATCAGTGACGGTTTGTGCGCCGCCAGGCAACGCGGCGGTGGCGGCAAACGCGCCGCCGCCCGTGCGCTTGAATACGGCTGCGCCACTGCCGATATAGGCGAGACCGGCATCACCGCGGACGCCATAGGCCATCGCATTACGATTGGCGCCAGGTGAACTGATCGTTGTCAGAACCAAACCGGAAGCGGCGGTGACGTTGTTGATTTCATACATCGTGCCCGAGCCACCAATCAGGAGGCGCCCCGGATTATCGACATTCAATTCGATCGGCGTAACGAACTGCACATCGGCGATGCCTGGCAAGGCGAGGTTGCCGATCCCGGCATTGGCTGCGTTGAAAGCACGGCGCGTTGGACCGCCGAAGTTCTGCGAAGACGTGTAGCGAAAACTCGAAGCTGGTGCGTTGGTGCGATCGTCGGCGAGTACATCGCCGCCGTCGCCGCCGCTGAGGAACCGCCAGATCGGATCAGCATTCGTCTGCTGAATATGTGTGCCGTTGTCCTGAGTTCCTGCAATCAGGATGTCGGAAACGCTGTCGTGATCCAGATCGTGGATCTCCATGACAGCCAGGTTGCCGATGACCGAGGTCCAGGCACCGGTATTCGTGCGCGGTTCGAGCCGGCGATACACACCGCCATCATCCGTCTGCAGCAGAGTGCCAGCAGCATCAAAAGCCATGTCGCGTGAATCGGCGTGTGGGGCCGTGCTGTTCGCATTGTTGTCGACAATCGACGTGAACTGGCTACCCAGCGTCAAACTGGCATTGCCGCGATGGACGTTTCCGGTGAACGGACCAACGGTAATGCGGTCGCCAGCGACGTAGACAATGTTCGCGTCGGTTGGATCTGCCGCGATGGATGTGTTGGTTCCACCCTGGCCTCCGGGATGCACCGCGGGAACATCCATGGCCGTCCAGTTCTCACCGAAATCTGCGGACCTGAAGACCCCCGCCAAAGTGCCGCTGTTGACGACCGCAATGAACAACACGCCGCCTGGACCCACCGCCAGCTTCATTGTGCTGGTGGAGCTCGACAGACCGGTGATGCCGGTCGTGGCATTGGTCCAGGTTGCGCCATTATCAGTGCTGCGCTGGACGGTTGGCGTGTTGCCGCGCACTGTCACGTAGAACCGGCTCGTGTTGGTCGGATCGCCAATCAAGTCGGCATTCGCACCGGTTGGCAAGCCGCCTGTGCCCGAAGCCAAGGTCCAGGTCCCGCCGGTATCGACACTGCGAAACAACCCCGAGGTTGTTGCGGCCATCAACACGCTGCCGCGAGCCGCAACCGCAAGCACCTTGCGCCCAAGAAGCGTATTGCCGCCCAGCAAAGTCCAAGTGGAGCCACCATTCGAGGTGCGGTACACACCGATCTCGTCGTCACCGCGTTGTGCAAAATTGCTCAAACGCCCAATGCCGGCGATCAGAGTATTGCGCGTACCGTCGTTCAGGTCGTATTCAATGGAAGTGATCGACTGGGACGGTAGATTGTCTGTTTGCGGCACCCAGGTTGGACTTGCAGCCTGTGCGTTGGTCGTTTTCCAGATACCGCCATTGACCGCCGCCGCATACAGGATGTTCGAATCGGTCGGGTGCGGCGCAACGGCATTCACGGCGCCACTCACCAGATTGTCCGGCGGTACGTCAACCTGCGCGCTCCGCGTCGGAGCCGGTCCAACCGAAACCCAAGCCGGACCAACACCCCGCTGCTCGGGACGGAGCGGCGGCAAGGTCTGTTCACGCCACTCCGCCGGGTCGACCGGTTCGGCATCGGACAAATCGTCTTCGACCGCGGCGGTCGCAGCGCGAAACGGCATAGTGTATTCCTGGCCGTCGCACATCAGAGAGCGGTCTGCATCGGCAATTACGGAGCAGGGAATGACCAACAGGGACAAACACGACAGGGAGCGAAACGACATAACTCAGACATCTCCATCAATGAGCCAACCCTCGCCCGTGCCGCGCTGGTCGACATGGTCGGCGTCGAGCACGGTTCCGGCGGGCACCGAATCGGCACCCTTGAGGTGGTAATAAATCGGCCCGAAATCCGGGTCCACGGTTGCGCGGAACAGCTGATCGAAACTATCGATCACAAAATAGGTCTTCTGGAATGTGTCGATGCGGTAGCGCGTGCGCATGACGCGCTCAAGGTCGAATCCGATCCGATTCGGCGCGGCGGATTCGAGGCAATGGATCGACTCGCCTTTCGAAGAAAGAATGCCAGCGCCGTAGATGCGCAAGCCCTCCTCACTTCGGATCAAACCGAACTCCACGGTGTACCAATAAAGACGCGTGAGGTTTGCCAGCGGTTCGTTGCCGAATGTCGACGCCCGAACGCCACCAGCACCATAGGCCTGCATGTAGTCGGCGAACACGGGATTCATCAGCAGGGGCACGTGACCGAACAGATCGTGGAACAGATCGGGTTCGGCGATGTAGTCGATCTGATCAGGCCGGCGAATCCACCACGTCACCGGGAACTCGCGATTCATCAGGTGCTGGAAAAACGTCAGCTCGGGGAGCAACCCCTCCACCGCAACCAGACGCCAACCGGTCGCCTTCTTCAAATGAAGATTGAGCTCTTCGAACTTCGGAATCCGGGCATCATTCATGCCCATCGCCGCCTGGTTATCCAGGAATTCGCGGCATGCGCGGCCTTTCAGGATTTCCTGCTGGCGCTGGAACAGAATCGACCAGGTCTTGTGGTCATCAGCGGTGTACTGATCCCAAGGTTGTTCGACCACGGTTGTGGTGTAGACCGGCACATAACCTTTGTCGGTCATCTGGTGTTCGACGCGGCGAGGGGTTTCCATGACGGGCTCCAAAGGACGATCATGCAATCTTAGCGCGTCCCGGAATCGGGGGCAGTCGGTACCTTCAGCACTTGGTGGGATTTGATGAGACGGATCGATCATGACCTTGCCGGGTGATGCCCAGCCACAGGACGACCCAGGCGGCAACACATGGCAAGAGCAGATAGCGCCATTCAGCCGAAGGCGTGATCGATGTATAGAGGGAGAGGGCAGGGCACAAAGTAGCGCACTGGCAAGCAATGCAGTGCGGGCAGCGGACGGCCACCAGACCAGAATCGACCATGTCGCCAAGCCGATAAAAAGCATCGGAGACGCCGCACCCACGCTCATGAAGTGATCGATCAGGAATACGGGACACAGCGGCAACAAAAGTGCTGCGACCCATCGAAGTCCCGCCGAATCGGTGCGCCAACGCGCCGATCGCAATCAACCGAAACCGACACCGACATCGACACCGACTCCAACTCCAACTCCAAGCAGTATCCCCGGCACCGCTCGGATCCCGGTGATGCCTTCACTGAAGCCAAGCATCCATTGCCAGAGTCGAGGCAGCAGGATGCCGGAGATGTCGACATCACGATCTTGTCGGGTCGACCAGAACGCAACCACCGAATCAGAATCAAGATATCCCGGATGCGTGGTCGAGAAGAATGCGGCGATTGCCAACACGGGCAGCAACCACGGGATTTGTCGGAACATCCAATTGGCAGACATGCCCAATGATGCGGGCCTCGCAGAACCAAAGCTCGCCGTTGGTTTTCCTGTGTGGGCTGGGCCAAGACGGTAGCCCAGCCAAATTGGAAAGTGTGTGGCAGGCGCAACACCATCGCCCCGAAGGGCAATGGCTTGCCATCAAAGCCGGCGCAATCTCAAGAGTGCGAGTCCAAACAAACTCATGGCGAGGAAAAACAGGGTTGTTCGTCCGGCAAGTGGAATCGTCAACGGCGTGTCGTTGTCGACAATCAAGCCTGTGCCGATTGCATCGGCCAGCACAACGTCGGGCGGCGCGGGCTGAACGTTCGACAGCGTCACGATCACCGTCTCGGTGCCTTCGGTGCCGGTATCGCCAACCATCGGCACAATGATGGTCGCACTTGTCGCCAAGGGTGCAAACGTCACTTGACCGCTGACCGCTGTGTAATCGAGACCGTTGGTTGCAGTGCCATCGGCACTCTGGAAATCGGCGGTAACCAGCCCCTGGACAGGATTGCTGAGTCTCGCGGTCAACACGAGCGGTGCGTTGCCGACATTGGGTTCGACGGCACTACCGTCCTCCAGCCGAAGTTGCGTGCTGTCGTCATTGTTGATGGTGCCGGTCGCTTCGGCATCGAGCAAGGTGATCCCGTTCGCGTTGGACAACTGAACCAACAGCGTCTCGGCGGATTCGACAATACTGTCGCCGATGACCGACACGCTGACACTGGCGTTCAAGCTGTTCGCGGGGATCGTCACGATGCCAGAGGCGGCGACAAAATCAGTCCCGCTATCCGCGCTCTGGGCGACGGTTTGATAACTGACATCGACCGGGCTCTTGCTTGGTGCACTCAGGCTCAGAATGAAAGAGAGCGTTGAATTGGTGCCGGAGCCTTCCACGACCGATGCGTCGGCAATCGTCAGATTGCTGCCGTCGTCGTTCAGCGCGATACCGGTAGCGGTAGCCGAGGCAATCGTCACTGTCCCGGCCGGTACTCCGTTGGCAGTCAGATTGCCGAGCAGCAAGCGGAGTTGCTGATTGGGCTCGACATCCAGATCGCCTATGACGTTGACGCTCACGTTGGCCTGGCTACTGCCGGGCGCAAAGCTCACTGCCTGGGATGTCACCGCAACGTAGTCGTTGTCCGCCAACGTTGCATTGTTGAACGGATTGGCGTCGTTGCCGTCTGCGGTGTCAACAGTGAGTGCCACGGTCCCTTGCACGGGGTCGCTCAGCGTCAATTGGAACTGGAGCGGCGTATTGCCGCCGTTGCCCTCAGCGACTGCAGGCGAACTGACCGTCACGGTGGCGCTGTCGTCGTTGTTGATTTGACCCAGCGCCTCATTGTCGCCAAGGAAGCCGCCAACAGGTTGACTGAGTGTCAGGCTCAATCCCTCATTCGCTTCAACCTGGGTCTCAGAGAGCACCGGAACCGAAATGGTCGCATCAACCGCCAAAGCAGGAATGATCAGGGTGCCGCTGCTGGTGCTGAAATCGAGCCCGGCAATCGCACTGCCGGAACTGGTCTGATATTGCACCGACACCGGCGTCTTGCTCGGGTTGGACAGGCTGACCGTGAAATCAAGCGTGACGCCGGCGGCATCACCTTCCGTCACCGAAGCGTCGGCGACACTGATCACGGTGCCGTCGTCGTCCTGGATCAGTCCATTTGCCGAACCAGGCAGGATTACGTCAGCCGAATCGACCCCGGACGGCAAAACCGCAGGTCCAAGTACGAGGCGCAACCCTTGGTCGGGTTCGACCTTGTTGTCGCCATTGACGTCGATGTTGACGAACTGCGGCGTCAAACTGCCACTGGCGAAACTGATCTGCCCGACCGCCGCACTGTAGTCATTGTCGGCGACCGTGGCGTTCAGCGTCGCGTTGCCGTCATTGCCGTCTGCGCTCTGGAACGCAACACCGAGTCCACCTTGCACAGGATTGCTCATCTGCACCAGGAAACTCATCGTCGTGACCCCGGCATCACCTTCATCCACTGCCACGTCGCCGATACTCACCGTGGTCTGATCGTCGTTCAGGATGGTGCCAATGCCCAAAGCGTCGTCGAGCACGGCGCCATTCGTTGGATTCGACAGCGTAACGCTGAACGACTCATCGGCCTCGACCGTGATGTCGGTGCTGAGACTCACGTTGATGGTCTGACTGGTGGTCATCGGCGTAAAGGTCAGTACGCCAACCTGGCTCGTGAAGTCGCTGCCGGCATTGGCGGTGCCGGCGCTGGTCGCAAAGGACACCTGCGTATTTGCTGCCGGCGCTGGCAGGACCGAAACAGTGAAGCTCAATGTGCTGGCACCACCGGTACCTTCCACCAGGCTGACGTCGTTGATCGAGAACGCACTGACGACACCCGATGTTTCTGCCTGCGATGAGCCAGCAAGGATCGTGAGTGCGAGGAAGAGCAGCGAGCTCCCAGATGTGAAGTTATTCATTGGGGTTGACGTCCTCGAATCCATTCAGGAAGAGACCCATGGGGTCGGTGTCGGTGGCGGAGTTGTTGGCAGTGTCCGGATCGCTGTTCGGTGCAATGACGCCAATCGATGCCGATTGGGTGATCGTTGCTTCCGGATTGAGCGGCGCGCTGGCCGTGATCGTATAGACGAGCACGCCGCCGGCGCCCAGATTGACCTCGGTGTCGATACTGCCTGTACCGGAAACAGGGCCGCACTGTGCTGGACCCGCTCGCAAGCATTGGAAGCTGGCTCCGACCAAACTGGCCGCGATCGGCACCTGAACCCGGCCCACTGCTGCATCCGGCCCCAGATTGTCGACCGTCACCTGATAGTTCACGACACTCCCGGCCGTGATGATTTCCTGGCCATTGCCGATGCGAACGCGCAAATCGCTGACGCTGGAGCTGTCGGTGATGACGATCGAAAGGCTGCCGGTACTGCTGAGATAGTTGCTGTTGTTGGGCACAAATGTTGAATTGATGGTCTTGTAGCCCTTGGTCGTGAACTGGAGCGCACAACTTCCGGTCCCGCCGGCGAGCGTCGCCACGCAGTTGCTGGACCCCGAACTCAGATTCACTGAGCCGGTGGGCACACCACCTCCGGGGGCTTCGACCTGCAAGCTGACACTGATCAAACGCGGGCCTGTGGTGCCCGGATTGGCGTCGGAAACCAGGTTCAAACGGGTCGCCGCCGGCAGCACCTGTTGGGTGAACAGAGTGAACTCGCTCGCCGCATTGTTTCCATCGCCGGCGTATCGTGCCTTCAGCACCGGGTTGCCCACCGAAAGCGTGCTGGTCACCAGACTCGCGCTGACCACATCGCCGCTGCCGACCAGAGCAGCCGTGCCGATCACTGCATCATCTGCCAGGAATTCGATTGCACCGGTCGGTGCGAACCCGCTCAACTCCGCGCTCAGAGTCACCGTTTGCCCGAATCGACTGGGTGACAGACTGGAGCCCAAAGCCAGACTGGTCGATGTGCGGTTGACGATCACGTCGAATTCAACCGTGGCGGGCAGGCCGCAGTTGTCCACCAGGCGCACCGCAACCCGATGTGTGCCCACCGGCGACGCATTGGCCAGGTTGATCCGGCCTTGCGTATCGATACTCGCCAGACCGGTGTAGGAGCCGACTGACTGCAGAACGACACTCGACACACTCCCGTTGTCCGCCATGGGAACACTGGGGCTGATGGTCGTGCTGCCGTTCAATCCAAGTGTGGCCGTGGTGTATGACACCGTGGGTGCCGTATTGGGGAGCACGTCAACGCTGACGTCGAGTTCATTACTCTGGCGACCGTCACTGACGGTCAGATGAACCGGATTGGCGCCGAGCCTTGCACTGCAGCTGGCACTCATCTGTGCCTGCACAGTGCCGTTGTTGTTGGCCAGCGCCGACAGATTGAGTCCGCTCGCGATGGATGTGGCATTCACACTCAATGTCCCCGCGGCCGACTCACCGTCGGCAACACTCGCCAGGGTGGTCAATGCGTTCGCACTGCCCTGACGCAGGCTGGGCGTCGCGGCGGTGATCGTCGGCGGTGTATTGACCAACAATTCGAACTGGACGTCGGTATTGGCACCGCAATTGTCGGCCGCGCGAATCGTGATGTTGTGGGCGCCAGCCGGTGCAGCATTGCTGATGCTGACCACACCCGAGGCATCGACGGCGATGGTTCCTGTGTAGGTTCCAGGATTCAGTACGGACACGGTGGCAGTTCCGTTGTCGGTCAGCGCCACGCTTGGCGTGATCACCACACTGCCGCCCGGCGCGACGATTCGGTCGAGGTAAGCGAGACTTGGGAAGCTGTTCGCCACGACCTGGACACTGACGTTCGCCGGCGAGCTCGTGCCGGCCGCATCGGTTGCAGTCAGTACGAAGCTGTTGGCACCGACCGTCGCACTGCAGCCAGCGTCGAGCAGTGCTGAGATCGTGCCATTGTTGTTGGTCAACGCGCCGACATTCAGCCCACTCGGCACTGCGCTCGTGGCCACGTTCAGATTCGCGGCTGCGGTCTCCAGGTCGGCAACAGTCCCCAATGTGCTGACGCTGGCCGGACTTCCCTGCTCCCGCGTCAAACCCACCGCCGCGTTCACGGTCGGTGCTGCGTTCACGGCCAGCGTGAAACTGCTGTCCGTGCTGACGCCACAGTTGTCCGTGGCCCGCAGCGTGATCGTATGGCTGCCGGAAGGTGCAACATTCGAGAGTGATACCACCCCGGCACTGTCGACGCTGATGGTACCGGTATAGGTTCCGGCGTTCTGAACCACCACACCGGCAATGTTGCCGTTGTCGGTGAGTCCAACACTGGGCGTTACGGTCAATGCCGCATTCAACAATGCGGACTGATTGCCGTATGAGAAGGAAGGCGCGGTGTTCGCGAGCACGTCGACATTCATGCTTGTGCTGTTGCTCTGCCGACCGTCGCTTACCTGAAGCGTGACCACGTTGGTGCCTACGCTTGCGCCACAGGATGCACTGAGCGGCGCAGCAATGTTGCCGTTGGTATTGCTGATCGACCCCAAAGTCAGACCGGCGGGAACCAGCGTTGAAGTCACGTTGAGTGTCGAAGCGGCCGACTCGCCGTCGGCGACCGTGGCCAGTGTCTGCGCGCTGGACGGGCTGCCCTGACGCACGCTGGGGGCGGCCGCAGTGATGGTGGGTGGCGTATTGACCAGCAGTTCAAAGCTGGCGTCGGTCTGCGTGCCGCAGTTGTCCGTGGCGCGCACCGAGATGGTGTGCGCACCGGCTGGCGCGGCATTGCTGATGCTGATCAGACCCGCTGTGTCGATCGAGATCGTGCCCGTGTAAGTCCCCTGACTCGATATCACGACGCCGACGCTGCCGTTATCGGTCAGCGCAGTGGTCGGTGTGATCGCAAGACTGGCACCCGGCGCGACGATCTGACTTCCGTAAGCAAGTGTTGGTGCACTGTTGGCGCTGACCTGCACGACGACGCTGGCATTGCTCGTACTGCCGGCACCATCGGTCGCCGAGAGGCTGAACGTGTTTGCCCCGACTGTCGCGGTGCAAGCAGCCGCCAGACTGGTGCTGATCGAGCCGTTGACGTTGCTGAGCGTGCCGACTGACAGGCCGGCAGGTACCCCAACGAGCGCGGTCGTGATCGAACCCGCAGCAGTCTCCTGATCGGACACGGGGCCAAGGACTGCGGAGCCCGCCGGACTTCCCTGCTGGCGTGTCAGCCCTGTTGCTGGAGTGACTACCGGAACCGAGTTCACGGCGAGGACGAAGCTGGCGTCGGTGTTGACGCCGCAATTGTCGGTCGCGCGGATCGTGATCGTGTGATTGCCGGAGGGCGCGATGCTCGACAAGGACACGACGCCGGCGGGATTGACGCTGATGGTTCCGGTATAGGTGCCAGCGCTCAGCAGGCTGACACTGGCAACGTTGCCGCTATCGCTCGGGGCGACACTTGGCGTCACGCTCAGAATGCCACCCGGTGATGCGGACTGATTGGTGTAAGCCAAAGCCGGCGCCGTATTCGCGCTGACGTTGACGGTGAGATTGGCGGTGTTGGTGAGAGCAAACGGATCAGTAACCCGGAACACAACGGTATTGGCGCCCGTGCTTGCCGAACAACTGGCGTTGACGACTGCCGAGACCGTGCCGTTGGTGTTCGCAATGCTGGTGACGGTGATGCCACTGGGCACTGTTGTTGCCGTGACGGTCAGGCTCCCGGCAGTACTTTCGGCGTCGGCCACGGTTGCCACGGTCGCAGCACCAGCCGTGCTACCGGCCTGCCGCGCCAACGCTCCGGATGCTGTGATGGTCGGTGCAGTATTGATGCCGACCCCGCTGACCGAGATGTCGAAGGGATTCTCGTTGGTATCGCCGTTGACGATATGAATCGCGGCGTTACGCGTTCCGGTCGCGGTGGGCGTGAAGCGAAGCACGAACGTCGTGCTGCCGCCCGCAGCAACCGAACTCGCCGGTGGTGTGGTCACCACGAATTCGGCCGATTGGGCGCCATCGATGTTGATGGCCCCGATGCTGAGTGGCGCCTGACCGGTGTTCCGAATCGTGAATGTCAGGCTGCTATTTGCGCCCAGATTGACGTTGCCGAAGCTCTTGCTGCCGCCATCGGCAATATCGGTGCCCGCGGGTTGCTCAACCACGATCTCAGGGCGCGGCATTTCCTGCGCGGCGGCCCAAAGTTCCTGGTTGCCGCTCGGTCCGCTTGGCCTGTGATTGAACAGTGCCAGACCATAACGATAGTTGGTCAGTGCCCCCGCAAAAACATTGGCGGTGGCCGCATTGCCGCGGTAGAGCAAGCCGGTGAACCAGCTGCTGCCGGTGGCGCCGGGCAGATAGGCATAACGGAGCTCCACGCGCGTGGTGTCGAAGTGCGCCACAAACAGATCCCCGAAGTCGTTGAGACTGAGCGAATCCGCCTCGACGCGACCAACGAGGTTGCTGTTGATCTGCGTTGACGTAAATGAGCCGCCGACATTGTGGTGATAGAACAGTTGATTCAGGTAGTTGCTGCGAACGACATGAACCTTGTCGGCAGCGTCCAGCAACATGCTGATCGAACGACCCTGATCCTGGCCCGTGGCACCAGCGGCCAGAACCGTGGGCGCCGGAAAAGCGCCTGAGACATTGTTGACGTACATCAGGCTGCCGTCGCTGCCCGCGCCGTTGGTTTCGGCTTCGAACACGATATGGATCTTGCCGGCCGAATCGATATCGAGATCCGGGTCGCCGATCTCGTTGTTGCCGGTGTTGGAATAGACATCGGTGCCCGCCCATGCGGTGCCATTGAAGCTGAGCAGGCGCAATTTCTCGAGGCGGGCGCCATTCGCGTCGGAATAAACGTAGACGATATGCGGCCGGTTGCTTGGGTCGGTCTTGATCTGCGCGTCCGCCGTATTCTTGAATCCGCTCGGATCGGTGAAGGTCTCGAGCTTGGTAAAGGACCAACTGCCGTTCGCTCCGGTGGCACTGGTCGCGTACCAGACTCCGCGTTCACTCGTGACGCCACTGCCAATTGATGCCCGAAGGGCGA
>JBEIPT010000463.1:0-2853 GCA_040376895.1 Lysobacteraceae bacterium
ACCTCACCAGTCCAAGCGTCTGATTAGATTGGTCGGCGCATCATGGCTCGAACCTTGGACCCGCTGATTAAGAAGCTCACTTCTTGGCAGCGAAATCAAAGAGCTGCTTGTAAACTTCAACTAAAATCGACCCTTTGAAATCAATGAGTTAGCCCCCGCATTGTAGATCAGCAAGACCCAGCCAAACTGGCGATAGTTGCATCCCATCCGAGATACCTCCGCAAATCCGCCGCCGCGCGCATTCGCAATCGAATCCACAGATCATGCGACTGCTTCGCGATGAATCCTGCGGCAATCCATTTCGAACTCAAGATCGACCACCGGCGGTCGATTGTAGTGCCAGATTATGCCGCGTGGCAGGATTCCCCGGCCAGCGAACTCCGTTTCCATCAATGGCGATATGTCGTGCACCGTGTAGACTTGCACTGCCGTCGTGTCAGCCCACCTGCCCGAAAGAGCAGCGAGCCGCCGCTCCATTTCGCCCAGCACCCAGTTCGCTTTTTCCTTGATTGCGGTGGGGCTGATGTCGCCAAGCCTGATGGCGTGGTCGCGATAGTTGGTCTTACCCTCTGGCGCTTCGCCGCTGCCTGACACGACGAATGATGCCGGCGCCTCGGAGGCCTCCACCGTGTAGCAGAACGCGTAGAGGCCGGGCACTTTGGGGGGATCGATCTTGGGACATACGTTGCTGCGCGCGACCGGATTTACGCCGCCCCTGATCACACCCCAATCTTCAAGAATGGCGACGTATTCGGAGTTGAAGTCCTTAAAGCCCTGTTCGGTGAAGGGCGCGGGTGACCGAAGTTCACAAGCACAGAATGCGGTAAGTGGCCGGCCAGCCGCCTTCATGATCTGCGCTGCACGATCCATCCCTGTCTTGAGCGGAAGAGGCTGCTCGAGCTGAACACGTACAATTGCATGGCCGTCCGTCGACGCGACGCCGCCCGAGTATTGTGAGACGCCGGGAATGAATCGATATCCGCCGGCGCTTTCGACCAATTGCCCCATTTCCATTCCTTCGTTTGACGGCAGGACTAAACTCTTGAATTCGGCGTTTGACGCCTTGGGGCTGCCCGGTTTAGCTCGGCGGTGCAGCACGGCGCTTGAAGTACTCCAGAAGCGTGCCAAGGATTCCCTTCGGCATGTAGATGATAAACAGGATGAGCAGCAGGCCGTAGATTGCGGTGTCGAGGGCGAGGGCCGCGTTG
The DNA here is from genome assembly GCA_040376895.1 of Lysobacteraceae bacterium. Lineage (GTDB taxonomy): Bacteria > Pseudomonadota > Gammaproteobacteria > Xanthomonadales > Ahniellaceae > Ahniella. The sequence goes on from JBEIPT010000463.1 coordinate 1,209, forward strand.
CCGAGCAGTTCGCGAATTGGTGCGGACCCTTGGATAGTGACGCGCAGCGTTTCAGAAAGCATCTGGGTGAACACCGCACCGACAGTCGGTCCAAGCAATACCCACATGCCGCCAGCGACTACCGCAAAAACAATGTTCAAGGAAACGCCGATACCGGCGATCGTATCCGGTCCAATATACATCTGATACTGGCCATAGAATGCGCCGCCTAGCGCACACATCGCGGCACTCAACGCTGTAATCTTTAACTTGACCCGAGTGACGTTAATACCCACCGACGACGACGCCTCCTCGTCCTGGCTAGCGGCATCAAGCGCATAGCGATCCATACTCCGGTCAACGTAGGTCCACACAATCAGACCGAACAGCCACAGAGCCAGCACGATGTAATAGGACAGGATTCTATCCGGTTCGAACTGGAAGCCGTACAAGGAAAGACCGTTGCCGCTGCGGATTGGCTGGGTGCCGAGCGAGCCGCCGGTGTAATCGCGCAGGCCCACGATGCAGAGGCGAACGAACTCCGCGAGCGCGAGTGTCAGCAGCGCGAAGTAATGGCCCTTGATACGCAGATGGAAGCACGGATAGCCCACAAGCAGTGCGACGAGGACCGAGAGCACAATGGCCGCGGGGATGCCCAGCCATGGTGTGAGGCCGACGTAGTTCCAGAGCAAAACTGTTGTGTATGCGCCGATACCTGTGAAAGCGCCGTGGCCGAGCGAGGTCAGCCCAAATCGGCCCATCAGCGACCATCCGGTGTAGATGAACGACCAGAGAAATATCTGGATCAGGAGATGGAGGTAGTATTTCTCCGAGCCGGCGAAGAACGAACGCACCAAAAGCGGCAGGGCAAGGAGAACCGCAACGCCAGCCACCCATTTCCATGAAAGTCTCATCGAGCCTTGCCTCCGAAGAGGCCCTGCGGCCTGATAAATATAACCACCATGAAAAACAGGAAGGCGATTGCGTAGCCCCACTCGGTCGCCGCGCAGGATCCGCCCACTGCAATGAACTGACTGATAATGAATGCAGCGGCAAAGCCTCCCAACATATTTCCCAGTCCGCCCAGCACACAGATCATGAATATCAGTGGCCCGAACTGAAGGCCGATCTGCGGATAGATATCGTACTGCAAGACCATCAGCACTGCCGCGAGACCTGCAAGGCCTCCGCCGATTGCTGAGGTCACGAGATAAACTTTGCTGCTATCAACGCCCATCAGGGGCATGATCTGGCGATCCTGCGCGATGGCGCGGATCGCCGTCCCGATGTAAGTTCGCGTTAGAAACAGCCACAGTCCAAGCATGCCTGCGATGGCCACACCGAAGGTGATGATACGCGACCACGCAAACGACATGTCGGCAAAGCCGGTCGAACCGAGCTGAATGCCCAGATTGCGGAAATCGATCCCAAACGCCATCGTCGCGAGCGCTTGGAGCAGGAACAGAACGCCGCCCGTCACGAGCAGCTGATTGATTGGCGGCGTATCGAGAACCGGTCTTATGATGAACCAGTGAAGCGCCGCGCCGATCACAGCCACGATCAGGATGCCAATGAGGGCGGCTGCGAAGAACGGCAAACCGCTCTTGTTTGCGAAAAACACCGCGTACATGCCGATCATCACCAGCTCGGCGTAGCAGATCCAGAC
>JBEIPT010000530.1:0-2360 GCA_040376895.1 Lysobacteraceae bacterium
ATGTGCACGGTAAAACCCTGGGCATCATCGGCATGGGCCGGATTGGCGAAGCGCTGGCCCAGCGCGGGCATTTCGGTTTCGGCATGCCGGTGATCTATCACAGCCACTCGCCGAAACCGGCGATTGAGCAGCGCTTCAAGGCGCAGTACCGCAGCCTTCCGGAGCTGTTGCAACAGGCCGATTTCGTTTGCCTGACCTTGCCACTGACCGCTGAAACCGAAGGATTGATCGGCGCCGAGCAATTTGCGCTGATGCGTCCGGAAACCATCTTCATCAATATTTCACGGGGCAAAGTCGTGGACGAAGCAGCGTTGATCGAGGCATTGCGTTCGGGGCAGATTCGCGCGGCGGGGCTGGATGTGTTCGAGCGTGAACCGTTGCATCCAGACTCGCCGCTGTTGCAGTTGAACAACGTGGTGGCGACGCCGCACATTGGCTCGGCGACCCATGAAACGCGGGAAGCGATGGCCACGTGTGCGGTAGACAACCTGTTGACGGCGCTGGCGGGTGGGCGGCCGAAGAATCTGGTGAATGAGCGGGCGTGGCAGGGCTGAGGGGCTTGGAGTTTGTCAGATAGCTATCGCTGGCAGGCTAACTCCCACATTGGATCTGTGGCGTTCACAAATTCCTGTGGGAGCGGGCTTGCCCGCGATGAGGCCCGCACAGACAACGCAAATGTCTCAGGCCCGCCGCGCCTCAAGAAGATCCGCCGCACACAACGCAATCCGCCGACACGCATCCGCCAGTTTCTGCCGATCGACCACCAGCCCGATCCGGATATGTCCCGCCGCGCTTGGCCCGAACGCTTCGCCGGCCAGCACTGACACACCATAGCCCTCCAGCAGCCGCTCGGCGAAGTGCTGGGCAGTCAGCCCGGTCTGGCGCACATCGACCATCACGAACATCCCGCCATCCGGCCGTACCGCCCGCAAACCCGGGCACGCGTTCAGGCTCGCGCACACCAGGTCGCGACGCTGACGGTATTCCTCCCGCATCATTGCCACTTCCGGCAGATTCCCGTCCAGCGCGACTTGCGCCGCGTTCTGCACAAAATCCGGGATGCCAAACAGCATGCACAACGACAGGTGTTCCAGATGGTCGATCAAGGTTTTCGGCCCGATCACCCAGCCCACTCGCCAGCCGCTCATGGCGTGGGATTTGGACAGGCTGTCGATCGTCGCGGTCCGCTCGGCCATGCCCGGCAGACTGGCCGGGCTGATGTGCTCGCCTTCGTACAACAGATCGCTGTAGACCTCGTCACTGATCAACCACAGGTTGTGCCGAACACAGAGCGACGCCAGTTCCTGCCAGATCATCAGCGGCAAGCTGGCGCCAGAAGGGTTGTTGGGACTGTTGAGCAACATGGCACGGGTTTTCGGCGTAATCAGCGCCGCGACATCCGCCGGATCAACCCGAAAGCCGTTCTCCGGACGCACCGGCACCGGCACCACCCGGGCGCCGCATGCGCCGAACACGCCTTCATAGGTCACGTACATGGGTTCGGCGACGATCACTTCGTCGCCAGGATCGAGCAGGCATTGCACGACCGAATACACCCCGCATTGCGCGCCGGGCATCACGATCACTTCATCGACATCCACCGTCTGCCCACTGCGCCGCCGATGACGGCTGACGATGCTGTCGCGCAGCCCGCGACTGCCGCGTACTTCTGCGTAATGGGTATCGCCGGCCAACAGGCTGTCGATGCACGCCTGAACGATGGGTCGCGGCGTATCGAAGTCCGGATCACCCACCGACAGCAGCAACACATCGACGCCTTGCTCTCGTAACTCCAATGCTCGGTAATGAATTTGCCAGGCCGCAGCGCCGTCGCCGGCGATTCGTTGGGTCAAGGCTGAGTAGCGCATGTATTTCTCCAGTCGCGCGTGTTCCTAGCCTCAACCCTATCTCAAATCACGAAACGCGCCACCATTGCATTCAAATCAACGGCCAGGCGCGACAGTTCGTGGGTTGCGGCACTGGTCTGATTGGCCCCGGCAGCGGACTGGGTGGCGAGGTCGCGGATGTTCACCAGGTTGCGATCGACTTCACGGGACACCTGCGCCTGCTCTTCGGACGCGCTGGCAATGACCAGGTTGCGTTCGTTGATCAAGTGGATCGACTGGGTGATCTGCTCCAGCGCAATACCGGCGGCACGGGCCATTTCCAGGGTGCTTTGGGTGCGCTGATTGCTTTGCTGCATCGACGACACCGCCTCGCCGGTGCCGTTCTGAATGCCGGCGACCATCTTCTCGATTTCCTGAGTCGATTGCGCAGTGCGATGCGCCAACGCCCGGACCTCGTCCGCCACCACCGCAAAACCACGCCCGGCTTCACCGGCGCGGGCCGCTTCGATCGCC
>JBEIPT010000143.1:0-8858 GCA_040376895.1 Lysobacteraceae bacterium
CAGTCCGGCGGCGTCACCGCCGTGATCAACACCACCGCTGCGGCAGTGATCGAAACGGCGCGGAAACAGAAGAAGATCGGGCGCGTACTGGCCGCCAAGAACGGCATCCTCGGTGTATTGCGCGAAGAATTGATCGACACGGGCGCCGAGAGCGCCGAGACGATCCATGCTCTGCGGCACACCCCTGGCGGGGCCTTCGGTTCCTGCCGGTTCAAGCTGAAATCGATGGACGAACACCGTCCTCAGTACGAACGGCTGATCGACGTCTTCCGTGCCCACGACATCCGCTGGTTCCTGTACAACGGCGGCAACGACTCCGCAGACACGTCGAACAAGCTGTCCCAGATCGCCGAAGCGATGGGTTACCCCCTGCACTGCATCGGGGTCCCCAAGACCGTGGACAACGATCTGGTGATCACCGATTGCTGCCCGGGTTTTGGTTCGGTCGCCAAATACACCGCTGTCTCGATCCTGGAAGCAAGCCTCGACGTCGCGTCGATGCATGAGAGTTCGACGAAAGTCTTCATCATGGAGGTCATGGGCCGCCATGCCGGCTGGATCGCCGCTGCTGCGGGCCTTGCCGGCAACAAGACGAACGAAGCACCGCACGTCATCCTGTTCCCGGAAGTGGTGTTCGACGAAGAGAAGTTCCTGGCCAAGGTCAAGGCGACCGTCGAATCCGTCGGCTGGTGCTCGATCGTGGTGTCCGAAGGCGTCAAGAACGCCGAAGGCAAGTTCCTCTCCGAAGTCGGCACCCGCGACGCCTTCGGCCACGCCCAACTGGGCGGGGTGGCCCCGATGCTCGCCGATCTGGTCAAGCGCAAACTGGGCTACAAGTACCACTGGGCCCTGCCGGATTACCTGCAGCGCTCGGCCCGCCACATCGCCTCGCGCACGGACTTCGAGCAAGCCTATGCAGTCGGCAAGGCGGCCGTGGAATACGCTGTCAAAGGCATGAACGCGGTAATGCCGGTCATCAAGCGCAAGTCACAGAACCCGTATGTGTGGACGGTCGAGCCTGCGGCGCTGGCGAACATCGCCAACCACGAGAAGAAGATGCCCCCGGCGTTCATCCGTGCCGACGGCTACGGCATCACGGCCGCCGCGCGGAAATATCTGCAGCCTCTCATCGAGGGTGAAGCCCCGCCACCGTATCGGCCGGATGGCCTGCCGGATTACGTGCGCCTGAAGAACAAGCTGCTGAAACCGAAGCTGCCGAAGTACGTCATCGCGGACAAGTAGCGCCCGCGACCAAGCAGAAGGGCAAAAAAAATCCCCGCCGAAGCGGGGATTTTTCTCTGGGACGAACGATACGTCAGGGTCGACGTTCGAGGTACGACAAGTCCTTCGCCTTCGGCAGCAAGTCCTTGCGCGTGGTGCCGAACCACAGCAGCAGCGGGCATGCGAAGAAGATCGACGACAGCGTACCGATGACGATACCGATCATCTGAGCTTCGGCCATGCCCTTCAGGGCATCACCACCGAAGAAGTACAGTGCGAGCACGGTCAGCAGCGCCACGAACGAGGTGATCACCGTACGCGACAGCGTCTGGCCGATCGACTTGTTCAACACTTCATAGGCCGTGGCCTTGTGCATGTTGCGGAAATTCTCGCGGACACGATCGAACACGACGATGGTGTCATTGATCGAGTAGCCCATCACCGACAACACGCCGGCAAAGATGTTCAGATCGAACTCCTTGCCAGTGATCGCGAAGTAACCGACCACCACCACCACGTCATGCAAGGTGGTCAGGATGGCGGCAGCAGCGAAGCGCTTTTCGAAGCGGATGGTGATGTAGACCAGGAAGCCGAGGGCGACGAAGATAACCGCCACCAGGCCTTGCTGGGCCAGTTCGGCGCCCACCTGCGGGCCGACGAAGTCGCCGCGCAGCACACGCGCCGGGTTCGCCGACGAGTTCACCACGGCCAGCACTTCGGCACCGGTCTTGTCGGTGTTGATGTCGCTGCCTTCGGCGGCTTTCAGTCGCACCAGCACTTCAGTCGTGGAACCGAGCGACTGGACGACCGGGTTCTCGATGCCACCAGCAATGAGCTTCTTGCGAACCTCTTCGGTGTCGACCGGTTTGTCGAACTTCAGTTCAACACCCGTACCGCCGGTGAAGTCGAGCGCGTAGTTCAGTCCACGCGTCGCCATGCCGGCAAGCGCTGCGACCAACATGGCCAACGAAATGACCAGCGCGTAACGGCGCAGAGCCATGAAATCAAAACGAATATCGTAAGGGAACAGATTCATGACCAGTCCTCAGATCGCGAGCTTGTTGATCTTGCGACGACCGCTGTAGATCAGCGACGCGAAACCGTGGGATGCCGAAACGGCGGTGTACATCGACGTGATGATGCCGACGCACAGTGCAACCGCGAAGCCCTTGATCGGGCCCGAGCCGAAGAAACTCATGGCCAGACCGGCAAGCAGTGCGGTGATGTTCGCGTCCCAGATGGTGCCGGTGGCTTTCTCGTAACCGGCCTGGATGCTGGCCAGCGGTGAGGACCCGGCTCGCAATTCCTCGCGGATTCGTTCGTTGATCAGCACGTTGGCGTCGACCGACATACCGATGGTCAGCGCCAGACCGGCAAGGCCCGGCAATGTCAACGTGGCGCCGAGGAAGCCCATGATGGCGATGACCAGCAACATGTTCAGAAGCAGCGCCAGGTTCGTGACGATCCCGAACATCTTGTAGTAGATGACGAAGAAGATCATGACGAACACGAACGAGAAGGTCACCGCCATCACGCCGGAGCGGATGTTCGCGGCACCGAGGCTCGGACCGATGACCCGTTCCTCGACAATGGCAATCGGTGCCGAGAACGAACCGGCACGAAGATTCATCGCCAGATCGGTCGCTTCCTGCATCGAACCGAGGCCGGTCGTCTGGAAGGTCTTGCCGAAAGGTTCCTTGACGCGTGCCGAGTTGATCACGCGCTCTACCTTCTTGAACACCAACTCCCGGGTGCCATTCGCCTTCTCGACCATCTCGGCCTTCGATTCGACGAACAGCACGGCCATCGGCTGGCCGACGTTGTCCTGCGTGAATGCGAACATCTTTCGGGCGCCGACGTCGTCGAGTGTGACCGACACCGCCGGGGTACCGTCTTCGCTGATCAGGCTGGTGGCGTTGATCAGTTGTTCGCCGGTCGCGATCGGGCGGCGATTCAGCAGGTAAAGCGAGCCATCGGGATTCTCGTACAGGCGATAACCCGCCGGCACCTGGCCCGAGTTCTTGGCTTCGAACCCCTGAACCGTGCGATGGACCTGACGATACTCAAGCGTGGCGGTCGAACCGATCGAACGTTTGGCCTGTTCGACGTCCTGAACACCCGGAAGGTCGATGGCGATTCGTGACGCGCCCTGGCGCTGGATGACCGGTTCGGTCAAGCCGATCGAGTTCAGGCGGTTACGCAGCGTCGACAGGTTCTGGTCGATCGCGCGCGTCATGGCCGCTGCCTGCTCTTCCGGACGGATCTCGGCGATGATCGGGAAACCGGCATCAGTCGGCGGGATTTCGGTGAGCTTCAGGCCGAGGAACCCGACGGTGAGTTCGCCGAACGCACGATTGCGGTCTTCGTCGGTCTTGAACGTCATCGAAATGCCTTGCGGCGATTCGGCAACGCGGGCTGACAACTTGCGATCCTTCAGCGTGGTGCGCAGGTCGGACAGATAACGCTCGACATTCTGCTTGCGGACTTCCGAGGCATCAATTTCAGCCAGGAAGTGCACGCCACCCTGAAGGTCGAGACCGAGGGTCATCGGCTTGGCGCGGATCGCGCTCAGCCACGACGGCACCGTCGGCGCCAGATCAAGCGACACGATGTAGTTGTCGCCGAGTTCGCGGGCCACCGCTTCACGAGCGGCCTGCTGCTGGTCGGCTGCCATCAGGCGCGCAGTGATGCGACCCTCGATGCGCTCCAACTGCTTGATCGCGAACTTGTCGCGCTCCAGCGCCAGCTTGACCTTTTCTTCGGTCGCGGCCTCGATCACGGCACCATTCTGGCCGGACACGCGGATGGCCGGGTCCTTCTGGAACAGATTCGGGATCGAGTAGATCAGGGACAGGACCGTCAAGACGACGATCAGGATTTTCTGCCAACGTGGAAAATTGCTCATGGGTGGTCTCGACCGGCGGGTCAGGAGGACTTCAACGTGCCTTTCGGCAGGACGGCAGCAACCGCATGGCGTTGCACCTTGATCTGGGTGTTCGCGGCGATTTCGACAGTGATGAAGGCGTCGCCGATATCGAGCACGCGACCACCGATGCCACCGGAAGTGACGATTTCATCGCCCTTGGCCAGAGCCTCGATCATGGAGCGATGCTCCTTGGCGCGCTTCATCTGCGGGCGGATGGCGACGAAGTACATCACGCCGAACATCACCAGCATCATGATCATGAACGACATCGGGCTATCACCAGGCGCAGCACCAGCCGCCTGTGCAGAGGCATCAGCAATGAAAAAACTCATGGATTGTTTCCGTATTGGGGCAGCCTTGTGGGCCAACCCGGTCAAAAGAACGGCAGATTATGCCACGCGGACCAAGGCTTGGGGGGCCGGCCGGGGGTTTTCAAGGCTCCGGGGGCACTCGTGATGCATAAAATGCCTCGGCGAATGCCGCAAATTCACCCCGCTCCAGGGCGGCACGGATGCCGGCCATGAGCTCCTGGTAGTAATGCAGGTTATGGATCGTGGCCAGGGTCGAATACAGCATTTCCTTGCACCGATCGAGGTGGCGCAGGTAGGCGCGCGAATAGTGCCGGCACGTGTAACAGGTGCATTCCGGGTCGATCGGCGCGGTATCGAGCTCGTAGCGCGCATTGCGGATGCGGACTTGCCCGAACCGCGTGAACAGGTGGCCATTCCGCGCATTGCGCGTGGGCATGACGCAGTCGAACATGTCGACCCCGCGGCGCACCGCTTCGATCAGGTCTTCGGGCTTGCCGACCCCCATCAGATACCTGGGTGCGGCATCGGGCAAGTGCGGCACGGTCTCGTCGAGGATGTGCTCGCGTTCCGGCGCCGGCTCACCGACGCTGAGTCCGCCGATGGCATATCCGTGGAACCCGAGTTCCGTCAGAACCGCCGCCGACCGCGCCCGCAGTGCCGGATGCATCCCACCCTGGACAATGCCGAACAAGGCATTCGGATTACCTTCGAAGGCACGTTTGCTGCGTTCAGCCCAAGCCAACGAAAGCTCCATGGACTTTCGCGCCTCCGGCTCGGTGGCCGGGTACGGCGTACATTCGTCGAAGATCATGACGATGTCGGAGTTGAGCGCACGCTGGATGCGCATCGACTCCTCGGGCGACAGGAACACCCGCCGGCCATCCACCGGCGACGCAAAATGTACGCCTTCCGGCGTGATCTTGCGCCGTTCTGCCAGCGACCAGACCTGAAACCCGCCGGAATCGGTGAGGATCGGTTTGTCCCAGCCAATGAAACCGTGCAGCCCGCCGTGCGCCTCGATGACGTCCGTCCCGGGCCGCAGCCAAAGGTGGAAGGTGTTGCCGAGGATGATCTCGGCACCGAGTTCGGCCACCTGATGAGGCGTGACTGCCTTGACCGACCCATAGGTGCCGACCGGCATGAATGCCGGCGTTTCCACGGTGCCGCGCTCGAAGCGCAGGCGTCCACGACGCGAGGCACCCTCGCGGTGGGAGATTTCGAACGTCATGCCCATGGGCTCAAACTCCGGCTTCGTGGGCCATCTGGTCGGCGTGATAAGACGAACGCACCATCGGGCCGGACGCGACGTGGCGGAAGCCCATCGCGTAGCCCTGTTCCTCGAAGAACTTGAACTCGTCCGGAGTCCAGTACTTCATGACCGGGTGATGGTGTTTGGACGGCTGCAGGTATTGGCCGATCGTGATCATGTCCACTTCGTGCGCACGCAGGTCACGCATGGCCCCGAGGACCTGGTCCTGATCTTCGCCCAGACCCAGCATGATGCCGGACTTGGTCGGTACGCCGGGATGTTCGTCCTTGAACTGCTTGAGCAGCCGCAAGGACCAGTCGTAATCGGCACCTGGGCGCACTTCGCGATACAGCTCGCGCACGGTTTCCAGGTTGTGGTTGAAGACATCGGGCGGGGTATCGCGCATCGCTTCGAGTGCGCGCTCCATGCGGCCCTTGCCACGGAAATCCGGCGTGAGGATCTCGATCTGGATTCCGGGACTCAACGCGCGGGTTTCGCGAATACAGGCGGCAAAGTGTGCGGCGCCGCCATCGACCAGATCGTCGCGATCGACCGAGGTGATGACCACGTAACGCAGCTTCATGTCGGCGATCGTGCGCGCCAGGTTGCCCGGTTCGTGGGCGTCCGGCGGTTTCGGGCGGCCGTGGGCGACATCACAGAACGAACACCGGCGCGTACAGACTTCGCCGAGGATCATGAATGTGGCCGTGCCCTTCGAAAAACACTCGTGGATGTTCGGGCACGAGGCTTCCTCGCAGACCGTGACCAGTGCGTTCTTGCGCAGTTTGCTCTTGAGTTCCTGCACGGCGTTGGTGCTCGGCAGCCGCACGCGGATCCAATCCGGCTTGCGCAGCAGGGGTTTGCTGGCATCAAACGTGACCGGGTTGCGCGCGATCTTGTCGGCAGCAAGCTGCTTCTCTCCGACCACCAGTGCCGACGGGGTGTCGACCAGGTTCAGCGGGATGGTTTTCGGCGGGGCGTTGGCTGGCTGGCTCATGAGGCGGTCGGGGGCTCTTGAACGAGCCCGAATTGCTGTTCGATGTGGGCAACCAGCACCGGCTTGACGGCGGCGAGGTCGGCGATACCGGCACAGTCTAGCAGTTGGGTGACGGCCAGCCCCTGAAACCCGCAGGGATTGATGCGCGCAAAGGGTTCCAGATCCATGTTGATGTTGAACGCCAAGCCATGAAACGAGCAGCCACGACGGACCCTTAGCCCCAACGCGGCGACCTTGGCCGGGCCGACATAGACACCGGGTGCGCCGTCGCGGCGGTCGGCGGTGACGCCAAAATGCGCCAGCGTGTCGATGAGCGCCTGTTCGATCCGGAACACCAGGGCCTTGACGCCAATGCCCATCCGGCGCAGGTCGAACAAGGGGTAGGCAACGATCTGGCCGGGCCCGTGGTAGGTCACTTGCCCGCCGCGGTCCACCTGCACCACCGGAATATGGCCCGGGGCCAACACATGTTCGGCCTTGCCGGCCTGCCCCTGCGTGAACACCGGCTCGTGCTCGACCAGCCACAACTCGTCGGTTGTGTGCTCACCACGCTGATCGGTGAATGCCTGCATGGCGCGCCAGACCGGCTCATAGTCGCGCCGGCCGAGGTCGACCACCCGCACGGGGCGGGTGCTTACAGAGTCCACTTGACCGCCGGCTGTGCCTTCAGGACTTCGTGCACGCGGTCGTAATTGGCACGTTCCGGGCACAGGAAACTGATGCTGATCGCATTGAAGTTGCCTTTGCTGGAAGGCCGGATACGCAAGGACGCGGTCAACGCCGTCACGCCAGCCTCGGCCAGCACGGCGGCGATTCGGGTTTCAAACGCGGCTTCGGCATAAGCGAACGCGGTCACCTCGAAGGTGCCGGGGAAACTGAAGCCACGGGTTTCGGTATCGGGAGAGTTCATCGGCACAGTTTGGGGGCGTCGGCGTGCAGGTTCAAGGGACCGGGCGTGCGACACTATGGGGATCACCCGACCGGAGCCGCCATGAAAGCCATCTCACTGTCCCGTTACCTGATTGAAGAACAGCGCGCCAAGGGCAAGATCCCGGCAGACCTCCGGCTGCTGATCGAGGTGGTCGCCCGGGCCTGCAAATCGATTTCGGTGGCGGTCAGCAAGGGCGCTCTGGGTGGTGTGCTCGGTAATGTCGGCACCGTGAACGTTCAGGGCGAGGCCCAGAAGAAGCTCGACGTCCTGTCGAATGAAATCCTGCTCGAAGCGAACGAATGGGGTGGCCATCTGGCCGCCATCGCCTCCGAGGAAATGGACGATCCTCATCCGATTCCGCATCGTTACCCGAAGGGCGAGTACCTGCTGGTATTCGATCCGCTGGACGGCTCCTCGAACATCGACGTGAACGTAGCCGTCGGCACGATCTTTTCGGTACTGCGCTGCCCGGACGGCGTGACCGAACCCGAACCCGAGCACTTCCTGCAGCCGGGCACACGCCAGGTCGCTGCCGGCTACTGCATCTACGGACCCAGCACGATCCTCGTCCTGACGGTCGGTGACGGCACCGTGGTATTCACGCTCGATCGCGAACTGGGCAGCTTCATGTTGACGCAAGACAGTGTGCGCATCCCCGAAGACACGCAGGAGTTCGCGATCAACGCGTCCAATGCGCGCCATTGGGACGCCCCGGTGAAGCGGTATGTCGATGAGTGCCTCGCCGGCAAAACCGGCCCGCGCGGCAAGGACTTCAACATGCGCTGGGTCGCCTCGATGGTGGCCGACGTGCACCGCATCCTGACCCGCGGCGGTATCTTCATGTATCCGGTCGATGCCAAATGCCGCGACAAGGGCGGACGCCTGCGCCTGATGTACGAAGCAAATCCGATGGCCTTCATCATCGAGCAGGCCGGCGGTGCAGCCACGACGGGCCACCAGCGCATCATGGATGTGCAGCCGCTCGGCCTGCACCAGCGGATTTCGGTGATCCTCGGTTCGAAACACGAAGTGGAGCGTGTGGCGATGTATTTCCGCGAGGGCTGAAGTCGAAGTGCTCGCTTGATTGCGGAAAGTTGCCATTGCGAGCTTTTTGTATGCCTGCGAAACAGCATACTTCGTTCGGTCCTTGACGACACTCCGTGGAACCTGTTCTTGAGTAGTCTATTCCAGCAGCATTCAAAGAGCCGCGAATTGCCATGAGG
>JBEIPT010000275.1:0-5267 GCA_040376895.1 Lysobacteraceae bacterium
CCTCATGGCAATTCGCGGCTCTTTGAATGTTGCAGGAATTGATTGCTGAAGCGAAAGTTCCACGGAGTGTCGTCAAGGCCCGAACGAAGTATGCCGTTTCATGGGCATACAAAAAGCTCGCAATGACGCCTTTCGGGAGATTCCGGCGACGAGTGCAAGCCGCAGACGAGCGTGATTCGACCACTGCGCGCGCTTTAGAATGCTGTCATTGCGAGCCCGCAGGGCGCGGCAATCTTGTGGTTGCGACCAAACCTGAGGCAAGGACGCGATTGCCACAGCCCGCTTCGCGGTCTTCGCAATGACGCCTTTCGGGAAATTCCGGCGACGCGTGCGAGTCGCGGGCAACCGCTCTCTTCGCTGTTGCCGGGCGGTCAGGGCAACTGCGCGGCCCACAACGACAAGGATTCGCTGAACGGTGTGGTGGGCTGGTGGTTCTATCTGAACTTCACGGCACCTCGTGTGCCGCTCGTCGATCCATTCGCGAATGGCTTCTCCGATGGGTTCGAGGCAATTGTCCGCTGAAGGCCCGTGGGCCATTCATCGACTGTCCAAGGCCTCGAATCGTTTCGCCAGGAAGTCGAGCAACTTGCGCACCGAGGGCAATAGGCCGCGGCGCGAAGGGAACACGGCGTGGACGATGCCGCTCTTGGGTCGCCAATCTTGAACCAGTTGGATCAGCCGCCCCTGCGCCAGTTCCTCCGCAACCAGCATCACGGGCAGCTGGGTGATGCCGACTCCAGCGAGTGCGGCGGTGCGAAGTGTCACCATGTCGTCGCTGATCAGTCTCGGCTGATGATGAATCGACGCCGTGGCGCCGTCGGGACCAAACAAGTCCCAGACATGTTCACGGTGCGGCGGGCCGAGATCGAGACTTGGGAATCCGTTCAGATCGGCTGGAACTCGGGGTGCGGTTTGGTTCGCAAAACAGCTTGGGCTGGCGACGAGACACCATTTGCGTTCGGCGAGCACACGCAACACCAGATCGCTGTCTTCCAGCGGTGGCGGTCGGACGCGCAAGGCCAGGTCGAAACGTTCGCCGATTACGTCCACACGTCGATTCGTGGCGTCCAGGTGCACGGTGATGCCGGGGCAGGTCGCCATGAAGTCGGCGAGCATGGCGCCGACATCGGCATGGAGCAGCGCAATCGGGCACGTCATGCGGATCGTGCCGCGCGGCTCGGAACGCGTGAGTTCGATCGCTTCCTGTGCGGCCTCGGCTTCGACCAGCATGGCCTTGCAATGCGAGAAATACTCGCCGCCGATTTCGGTCACCGAAAAATGCCGCGTGGAGCGTTGCAGCAGCCGCACGCCCAGCCGGTCTTCCAATAGCGCGATCCGCCGGCTCAGTTTGGATTTCGGCATGCCCAGTGCGCGGCCTGCTGGCGCGAAGCCATGATGCTCTACCACTTTCGTGAAGTAATACAGGTCGTTGAGGTCTTCCATGAGGTTCGCCCTCGTAGCGGCTTTTTGGGTGCCCAGCGTTCACCATATGGGACACTGAGTCCGATATCAACGGTCTACCGACATCATTGTCCTGACAATAGAGTTTCTTCCACAGGTTCCGGCCAATGACGGCCGGTCCGAAAGGAGATCCCATGAAGAAGATCCTCGGTGTCTACAGTGCGCCCCGGCCCCATTGGGTAGGCGACGGTTTCCCGGTTCGTTCGCTGTTTTCGTACAACAGCCATGGCCAGCATCTGAGCCCGTTCCTGTTGCTCGATCATGCCGGCCCGATGAAGTTCGATCCTGCTGCGCGTCCTCGTGGCGTCGGCCAGCATCCGCATCGTGGCTTCGAAACCGTCAGCATCGTCTATGAGGGTGAAGTGGCCCATCGCGATTCCACCGGTGCGGGTGGCACGATCGGTCCAGGCGACGTGCAATGGATGACGGCGGCGTCCGGCATCATCCACGAAGAGTTTCATTCGCCGGAATTCACCCGCACCGGCGGCAATCTGGAAATGGTGCAGTTGTGGGTCAACCTGCCGGCCAAGGACAAGATGTCGCCGCCGCGTTACCAGAACATCCTGAATCAAGCGATTCCTTCTGTGGAGCTGGCGAATGGCGCCGGCAAGGTTCGGGTGATTGCGGGCGAGTTCGATGGTCACCAGGGGCCAGCGGCCACGTTCACGCCGATCGATGTTTGGGACATGCGAATCAACGCCGGCCACACCACCAGGCTCTCGCTCACCGAAGGGCATACGCTGGCACTGATCATCCTGCACGGCACGATCATGGTGAACGACACTCAGGTGGCCCGGGAAGGGCAGATGGTGCTGCTGGATCGCGCCGAGCGTGATGTGCTGATCGAGGCGAACAACGACGCCACGGTGCTGCTGCTCGGTGGCGCACCGATCAACGAGCCCATTGTTGGTTATGGTCCGTTCGTGATGAACACCGAAGCGGAGATCCGGCAGGCGATGACGGACTTCAATTCGGGCAAGTTCGGTCAGATCGCGCAATAAGTTATGGCGGCGTCTGACAAGCTTCAGCGCGCCGCCCGGTTTCAACAAAAGGAAATCCAATGACCGCTCCCATCAGAATTCTCGGCATCTCCGGCAGTTTGCGTCGGCAGTCCTACAACACCGCATTGTTGCATGCCGCGCAGGCCCAATCTGGACAGGACGTGGTGCTGGAGACCGCAACCTTGCATGGCATTCCGCTGTATGACGGTGATCTTGAGCAGGCGGAAGGAATTCCTGCCGCCGTACTCGAGTTGAAGTCGCGCATCCAGGCGAACGATGGCTTGTTGTTGGCTACGCCGGAATACAACAACGGTATCCCGGGCGTGTTCAAGAACGCCATCGACTGGTTGTCGCGCGTGCCGGCCGAAACACCGAAACTGTTTACCAACCGGCCCGTCGCGGTGATCGGTGCCTCACCCGGCGGTTTTGGCACCATCCTCGCGCAGAACGCCTGGCTGCCGGTGCTGAAGACCCTCGGTGTGCAACCCTGGCAGGGCGGACGCTTGATGGTGTCGCGTGCCAACAAGGTGTTCGATGAACACGGTGCCCTGGTTGATGAAGCGGTGGCAAAACAGTTGGGCGAGTTCGTGACCGGATTTGCTGCGTTTGTCCGATCCAACCGGGAGAAGCAGTAAAACCCTTCTCCCGTGAAAACGGGAGAAGGTGGCCGAAGGCCGGATAGCGAAGTCTGGCGACGGAAATCAGTCGTTACCCAAACGCCTCAAGGCGTCGGTTTGCCCAGCAGTTCCAGCGCCGCATGCGTCATGGCTTCCACGCCCGACGTGATCGCCGGTTCGGCTTCGATCCGGAACAGCGGTGAATGATGGTCGGCCCATTGACCGGACGCGAGCACTTCCGGTTTGGTGCCACCCACTTCAAAGTACACACTGGGAATCGGCGGTGTGATGCCAACGAGGTCGGGAAAATCTTCGGCACCCATGTCGGTCTGTTGCCAGGGCGTGAACGCTTCATCGCCCATGCCGGCGCGCATCGCGCTGCGCACACGATGTGCCAATGCTGCGTCGTTCGTGGTGGTCGGTGCACCCATCGGGTCGATGTCGACGATCGGCAACAGGTCTTCGGATACCCCGGCCGCGCGGGCCGTCTGAATGGCCACACGTTCGATGCTCTTCAGCAGCTTCGCGCGCGTGATCTCGGAATTGGCTCGCACGGTGATGTCCAGGCGAGCCTCATCGGAAATGACATTCGGCGCAGTGCCGCTGTTGAATGCGCCGACGGTAATCAGTGCCGGTTCAATCGGTGAGATTTCACGCGTGATGATGCCTTGCAGCGCCAGCACGATCTGGCTGCCAATCAGCACCGGATCGTTGCCGAGGTGCGGCGAGGCGCCGTGTGTGGCCACACTGCGCACGGTGATCCGCACGGTATCGGCGCTGGAATACATCAGGCCATCGCTGAAAGCGATCTTGCCCGCTGGATATTTGGCGATCACATGCAGCGCAAGCGCAAAATCGGGGCGCCCGAATCGATCGTAGAGTTTGTCGGCGACCATGGTGCGGGCTCCGCCGCGGTCCTCTTCGGCCGGTTGGCCGACCAGCATCAGGGTGCCTTGCCATTGGTCTTTCATCGTGACCAGACGCCGCGCCGTGCCCACCAATCCGGTCACATGCATGTCGTGGCCGCAGGCGTGCATGACCGGCATGTCCTTGCCTTCGAGGTTGATCTGACGTTTGGTCGACGCATAGGCCAGGCCTGTCTTTTCCTGCACAGGCAACGCGTCCATGTCGGCGCGGATCATCAGGGTGGGGCCATCGCCGTTGTGCAGCAGTGCCACTACGCCGGTGTTGCCGACGCCAGTGGTCACCGTGAAGCCGAGGCTCTCCAACTCCTTCGCCAGTCGCTTGGCGGTTTCGGTCTCCTGCATCGATAGTTCAGGATGTGCGTGCAGATGCTCGAACAGTGCTTTCAGGTAGGGGTAGTCGGATTGGATGGCTTCGCGCAGGGTGGCGGCCTGGGTGTTGCCTGCAGCGAGCAGCATTGTGATTAGCGCAAAGACTAATTTTCGGGTGAGGCTCTTCATGGGAATTCCGTTCTTTACGGTGAAAGCGAGACTCAGAGTGTAGGCCTTTCTTTGGCCACGCCAGAGTCCAACAGCCGCGGGAGCGGCTTCAGCCGCGATGCCGCGATCTTTGGTGCTCGCGCGCTTGCTAGACTCGCGGGCTTAACCGAACAGACCCCGACCGCCTGACAGCCTGAGCGACCACCGACCATGATTCTCCTGACCCGACGCCCCGGCGACATGGCCGCCGCCGAATTGACCTTCATGAATCGTGATCCAATTGATGCTGCACTGGCTGAGACCCAGCACGCTGCCTATCTTGCGGCATTGGCGGCGGTGACGTCTGCGCAGATCGACCTGCCGGCACTGGATGGTCATGCCGATGCCACGTTTGTCGAAGATGCGCTGTTGGCGTTTCCGGAGCTCTTTGTCCTCTGTCGTCCCGGTGCGGTGTCGCGTCAGGGCGAGGTGGATTCGATCGCCGTCGCCTTGCCGAAGGATCGCCCGCTGGTTCGCTTGGCTGCACCCGTCACGATTGATGGGGGCGATGTCTTGCGGATTGGAAAAAAGGTTTATGTCGGCTTGTCGACCCGCACCAACAGCGCGGCGGTCTCCGCGCTGAAGGAAATTCTTCAACCCCGCGGATATGAAGTGATCGCAGTCAATGTGCCAGGCGCTTTGCACCTGAAGACCGCGGTGACCTCGCCAGCACCGGGCTTGGTCGTCATCAACCGCAATTGGGTGGATGCCGATGTGTTCGCGGGCTTTGAGCAGATTCAGGTATC
>JBEIPT010000020.1:0-18851 GCA_040376895.1 Lysobacteraceae bacterium
GGGTTTGTGTGGCAGCCCCGGGTGGAGCCCCCCGCACCCCCTTTGCCCCCCCCCCCAACTCCCTACACACACAAAAACACGGCCGGGTTGCCCCGGCCGTTTTGGTTCTTGCTGGTTTTCGATACCGATCAGAAGCGGTAACGGAAGCCGACTGCGACAGCCCAACGCGATTCGGCGGTGCGATCGCGACGGCCGAACTGCTCAGGATTGATGAAGTCGTACACGTAACGGCCAGTGGCCGGATCGATACCTGCGAAGTTGGCAAAGCTGCGGGCTTGGGCGCCATTCGACTGGAAGAACACTTCGTCGATTTGTCCCCAATCCTTGTTCAGCATGTTGCCGATGTTCAGCACGTCGAGCCAGACTTCAGCCTTGTGATCGAACCACATCGGGATTTCCTGGCTCAGACGGATGTCGAAGCTGTTCGTCCACGGCGAGTAGTGGCTGTTGCGCGGAATGACCTGACCGGCGTACTGGTCGAGGCCCTGCGAGTTGATGTAATCAAAGAACGCAGCTTCTTCCGCAGCGCGGGCATTGGCATCGGCACCGACGAACAGCACGTCGCCTGGGGCGAGCGGGATGTACATCAGGTCGTTGCCGGCCAGGCCGTCACCGTTGGCGTCGTTGTTGAACGTCCATGCATAAGGCTTGCCCTTGCGCACTTCGTAGAACAAAGCGAACTCAGTGGTGTTGTCACCCCACAGCGTCCAGCGCTTGTTGAATGCACCGTTGAGGCGGTCGCCCACCACGTACGGCGAACGCGAGGAAACCTCTTCGTTCGGGTTGATGATGGCGCGGCTGGCCCAGTTCGAGATCGCACGGCTGGAGGTCAGACCGTTGACTTCGGTTGCGTCAGCGTGCGTGAGAGCGATTTGGGCGCTCCACGTTTCGTCCTCGCGGAACGGCTTCTGCAGCGACACGGTGTAGCTCTCGCCATTGCCCTTGCCGGTGTTCTTGGCGAGCAGCACTTCGCGGAAGGCCTGGTTGGCGCCGGCGCGGGCATTGCTGGCTGCACCGAAGAAGCCCGAGGAGGCGGTGTACTGGCTCGGGTTCGTGTTGACCCAATACAGGCTACGACCGTCCTGACCCAGACGGCCAACGCGGCCGAGGTTCAGATGCTCGTAGTAGATGCCGTCTTCGACCTGCGTGAAGATGGCTTCGATACCACCAATCATGCCCATCCACGGCAGTTCGTGTTCGAACGCCAGGTTGCCCTTCCAGACGGAAGGCTGCTTCAGACCCGGCTCGAGGAGATCGACGTCCGCACGGGCGGTGCCGAACTGCGGCTGGTTGTCCGGATCAGAGGAGAACTGACGACCGATCGGCGGAGCCGTGCTCGGGCAGTTGGTCGTGGAACCCGAGAAACCGCAACCAAAGATCGAGATCGTACGGCCGTTGTTCGTGAACGGATTGGCGAGCCAAACGTTGGCAGCCGAACCCTGGAACAGACCGAAACCACCACGAACCTGCATCGGACGATCGCTGTCGAACGTGTAGTTGAAGCCGAGGCGCGGCTGGAAGATTGCATCTTCGCTCTGGTTCTCGTCGTTGCGACGACCGAACACACCTTCGAACGCCGAGTTGTAGACCGGCGTGCGGTCCGTGCTCGGACGGTCAACACGGAAGCCGTACATCAGGTTCAGGTTGTAGTTGACGGCCCAGGTGTCCTGCGCGAAGAAGCCCCAGTTTTCGAGACCGAGTTCTGCAGCGGCGTCGTCGATGTTGCCCGACGTCGGCACACGCACCACGTATTCGCGGTAGATGCCGTTGCGGAAGTTGGCAACGCTGCCGAAGCGATACAGACCGTAGTTCGATTCCAGGAACAGGTTGTAGATGTCGTTCTGTTCCCAGTCGAAGCCGAGCTTCACGGTGTGGTCACCGAAATACATGTTGCCGCCGAAGTAGGCGTTCAACGTTTCGGTTTCCAGAACGTTCTGGTGACGGAACTGCTCAGTGCCGAAGCGGAAGCTCTGTGCACCGAAGTCGACCTGCACCTGCGGCTGGCGAGCGAAGGTCACCGGAACCGAGGCGTAGTCACGATAGCTGACGCGGGCTTCGGTCGAGAACCAATCGTTCCAGTCGCTGAACAGTTCGAGCACGGCGTTGTCGAATTCCTTCTCCTGCGAGTACCAGTGGCTGGACAGGGAGAAGAAGTTCACACCGAAACCGGGCTGGATGAACTGGCTCTGGTCGGTCGTCGAGTAACGGAACGCGGCGCGTTGCGTGTCGCTGATGTTCCAGTCGAAACGAACGAGAGCGGAATCGACTTCGGTGTCGGCGCCCGCTGCGAACAGCGTGCCCGGCTCCATGCCGTAGCCTTCGGCAATGCCGATGACTTCGTCGACCTGCGCGGTGGTGATGCCACCGGTGGCGCGGTTCAGCGGGGTCGAGCCGTAATCGGCGGACGGGGCCTTGATGCGCGAGGAGTCGACGTTGATGAAGAAGAACAGGGTGTCTTCGATGATCGGACCACCGATGGTTGCACCAGCGGAATAGTCTTCGGTGAAGCCAGTGAAGGCCACGCCGCGGTCGTCGATTTCACGGACCATGTCGTCGTTGCGGTAGTTGCCGTAGACGGAACCATGGAACTCGTTCGTGCCCGACTTGGTCACGGCGTTGATGTTCGCGCCGGTGTAACCACGCTGGGTCACGTCGTAGTTGGTGACGTTGATCTGCACGGATTCGATGGCGTCCAGCGACACCGGCTGACGAGCTGTCGGCAGGTTGTTCGATTCCAGACCGAACGTGTCGTTCGTCGAAACCGAGTCGATGGTGATCGAGTTGAAGCGAGTGTTCTGGCCGAGGGCCGAGATTTCGCCGCGTTCCTTGTCGGTCTGCGAGATGCGCGGATCGAGACGGGCGTAATCCTGCAGGTCGCGATTGATCGAAGGCAGCGCTTCGATGGTGTCGCGATCGATGGCCGTACCGGCACCCATGGCTTCGGCATTGAAGACACTGTTGGATGCGCTGGCGACGACTTCAACGGTGGCCAGGTCGGTGGCTTCGTCGATCATGCTGAGGTTGACCGTGGTGGTCTCACCGAGCAGCAGATAGAGGTCGCTCTTCGTGGCATTGTTCTTGCCGGCGGAGGTAGCGGTCACCGTGTAGGGGCCACCGACGCGAAGACCGGACGCCGAGAAGCGACCTTCTTCATTCGTGGTAGCGGCCTTGCGCGTGCCCGAAGGACCGTGCTGGATGTCCACTGCAACGCCCGCAACCGGGGCTCCCGTTTCATCGACGATGCGGCCCGAAATTGCGGAAGACGTGTTCTGCGCGAACGCAGGCATCACCGCAAACAGGGACAGCATCAACCACAGTGCGAATTGCAGAGCTACTCGCTGGTTCATGTTTCACCTTCATTAGTTTAAGGAAATCTCTCCCGGCCTACGCAACAGCCACTCGGACAAGACGGACGGGGTTAAACGGAAGTTTAACAGTGCCATATGACGGTTTGGAAACGAATTCGTTCGGTTTGGGCCCGGAATGTGAAGGCTTGTGTCGGGAGATTGACCGGATTACAGCCTGAAGCGCGCGTGATTGCCTTGCCGGGCCGGGATCAACTGGCCAGAATCTCAGCTTTGCTGGAGACACCTATGGCCCGCACCATCATCAATACCCCGGACGCACCCGCCGCAATCGGCACCTATTCGCAGGCCGTGCTGGTTGGCCGGACCATCTATCTGTCCGGCCAGATTCCGCTGGTGCCGGCCACCGGCGAACTGATTACCGGGGATATCGATCCACAGATCCGCCGTGTTTTCGAGAACCTGCAGGCACTCTGCCGTGCCGGCGGCGGTGAACTGAAGAACATCGTCAAGCTCAATGTGTTCCTGACCGACCTCAAGCACTTTCCCGAGGTGAACCGGATCATGGCCGAGTACTTCCAACAGCCCTACCCGGCTCGTGCCGCCATTGGCGTTGCGCAGCTGCCGCGCGGCGCTGAGGTGGAGATGGACGCGATTGTCGTGCTGGACTGACATGCGGCAAGCCTGCGGTGATGCCCGAAAAACCTTGCCTCGCCGCCCGTGTCGCCCATCGTCTGTAACCGCGAAGCAGGCGGTGGCAATGCCGTGCCGGCCTCTGAGCCCGTCGCAAGCAGGAGATTGCCGCGCCCTTCGGGCTCACAATGACGAGGAATGTTCTGACAATCGTGATGATGTCGAATGCCGCGAGCGGTGTAATCACGGCATTCCGGGGCGTCCGACACTCGCTCAGAGCCGTCATTGCGAGGAGCGTAGCGACGCGGCAATCCCGTTCTTGCCTCAGGCAACCTCGCAAGCAGGAGATTGCCGCGCCCTTCGGGCTCGCAATGACAGCAAATGTCGTGCGCGTCGTCATGCCGGCAATCTGTGGCGAAGACCGCCCGTTCAAAGCCGTCATTGCGAGGAGCGCGGCGACGCGGCAACCCCGTTCTTGCCTCAGACACACTCGCAAGCAAGAGATTGCCGCGCCCTTCGGGCTCGCAATGACGGCATCATGCGGCGACGGCGCTCTGTGCGTTTGAACGCCTCGATCCGCTCCTTGCCATGAGCCCAAGCATCGCCAACACGCCCGTCACGGCGCTGAAGGGCGTGGGTCCTGCCGTGCAGGAGACCTTGGCGCGACTGTCGCTGTTCACGCTGTCGGACCTTTGGTTCCACTTGCCGCTCCGTTTCGAAGACCGGACGCGACTCACGCCAATCGCTGGCCTGATCGCGGGACAGACTGCACAGGTTGAAGGACTCGTCCAGGCGGTCGAACGCGGATTCCGTTTCCGCCCGCAATTGCGCGTGGCGATCGAAGACGACAGTGTCGGCACCTTGATGCTCCGGTTCATCCACTTCCGTGCACAACAAGCCGCTGCGTTTGAAGTCGGGGCTCGCTTCCGCGTTTTCGGCGAGGTCCGTTTCGGCAAGGATGGCCTGGAGATGGTTCATCCGAGCTATTCGCGCGTTGTGCCAGAAGCGCCCCTGTCCGAAGCACTCACCCCGATCTACCCGGTCACCGAAGGCCTGGGCCAACGGACTCTGCAGCGGCTGATCGCCGAAGCACTGAAGCGACTGCCGGACACCGATGAATTTGATCTGGTTCCCAGGGCGCTGCGCGACCAGCTTGAGCTGCCGGGTTTGCGCGAAAGCCTGCTCGCCGTTCATCAACCCCAAGCCGACACCGATGTCCCCGCGCTGCTCGCACAACAACACCCGGCTCAACGCCGGCTCGGCTTCGACGAACTGCTGGCGCACCAACTGAGCCTGCGGCGAATACGTCGGCTGACCCAACAGCAACCTGCAGCGAGAATCCCCACCGGCGCCCATCGCGAAGCACTGCTCGACAACCTGCCGTTTCGCCTGACCGGTGCGCAGCAGCGCGTGCTCGCCGAGATCGACCAGGACTTGCTCCGCGGCGTGCCGATGATGCGACTGGTGCAAGGTGATGTGGGATCAGGCAAAACCGTGGTCGCCGCGATTGCCGCCTGCTCGGCTGCTGGCGCCGGTGTACAGACGGCGATTCTGGCACCGACCGAACTTCTGGCTGAGCAACACTTCCGGAACGTATCGCACTGGCTCGGCGCTCTGGGACTGAACGTAGTCCACCTGTCCGGCAAAGTGAAAGGCAAGGCTCGCGACAAGGTCCTTGCTGAAATCGCCGATCGTGCCGATGTGATTGTGGGCACCCATGCATTGATCGAAGATCAGGTGCGCTTTCGCGCACTGGGACTGATTGTCATTGACGAACAACATCGCTTTGGTGTGCACCAGCGCCTCGCGCTTCGCAACAAGGGCGTCGGCAACATGGTCCCGCATCAACTCGTCATGACCGCAACACCCATTCCACGCACTTTGGCCATGTCGCTGTATGCCGATCTCGACGTCTCGGCAATCAATGAACTGCCGCCGGGCCGCACCCCGGTTGCCACGAAAGTGTTGAGCAACACCCGGCGCGAGGAAGTGATCGAACGCATTCGTGCCGCGTGCGCCGAGGGCCGGCAGGCCTATTGGGTGTGTCCGCTGATCGAGGAGTCCGAGCAGCTTGAAGCGCAGGCCGCCGAGGCCACGTTCACCTTGCTCGAAGCGTCGCTGCCGAATGTACCGATCGGGCTTCTGCATGGCCGTATGGCAAGCAAGGACAAACGTGCGGTCATGGATGCGTTCCAATCCGGCGCCTTGCGTCTGCTGGTGGCGACCACCGTGATCGAAGTCGGCGTCGACGTGCCGAACGCCAGCTTGATGATCATAGAGAATGCCGAGCGTATGGGGCTGTCGCAGTTGCACCAGTTGCGGGGCCGTGTAGGCCGAGGCCGGATCGCTTCGAGTTGTGTGTTGCTATACCAATCACCGCTGGGCGCTGTCGCCAAAGAGCGGCTCAACGTGCTGCGCGAGACCGAAGACGGCTTCAAGATTGCCGAGCGGGATCTTGCGCTGAGAGGCCCCGGCGAAATGTTGGGGACCCGCCAGACCGGCGACCTGGCGTTCCGGATCGCCAATCTGTCGCTGCACGCCGAAGAATTGCCACGCATCAGTGCGGCCGCAGATTGGATGCTGGAACACGCACCGGAAGCCGCAGACCAACTGATGCAACGGTGGATCGGCGCACAGGCTCGATTTGCCGACGCTTGAGCCAACCCCGGGTACTGTCACGGCACCCGGGAATGGTCATCGATCGATCAGAACTTCAGCACTGCGACCACGCCAATCAGGAACGGATCGACGTTGGCGGTACCGACATCCGCGCCATCGACTGCAACGTCGGTGTCCATGTCGATGTACCGGGCTTCAGCGCGCAGCGCAAACTGTTCGGTCAGGTTGAATTCGAAGCCGGCCAACGCAGCAAGTCCGGTGGAGTTGTCGAGTGTCGTATCGGTACCGGCAATCGGACCGAACTCATCTTCGTCGGAAAACGTGGTCTGGTTCAGACCCAGGCCGACGTATGGGCGGAATGTGTCACCAGAGAAGGTGTACTTGCCGGAAACCGTCAACGGACTGTGCGTGATGTCGAGGGACTTGGCGCCGTTGAGGCTGACTTCGTGGTCGAACCCGAAGCCGTACTGGACTTCGACGCTCCAGTTGTCGGTGAACGCGTACTCCCCGGCGAGCGTGAAGTTGGTTTCACTATTCACCGATACATCGAGTGCACCACCGGCAAGCGAGCCATTGTCGGATTTCGGGTTGAGATTGTAGGCGCCGACCGATACAGCAAAACCTTCAGCAGAAGCGGACAGCGGGATGGCGAACAGGGCAGCGACGGCAAGCAAACGAAGACGATTCATTGGATTCTCCTCAAGTGATTTGTTGGACGCCCTCGACAGGGGCGGCCTGCATGAGAACGTAGACCCCGCCAAGCCCATGCGAACCCGGTGCGTTCAACACAATCACGTTTGCAAAGACGGCACTCACGGATGCGAAGGAAACATCAACACCACTAGTTCCCCAAAAAAGAGAAACCCCGGCTCGCGCCGGGGTCATTATCTTGCGCAACTAGCGTACTGATCAGGGGGTGATCGACCAACTGTTGATATAGCCCGTGTCACCCGCGCCAGCATCCTGCACACGCAGTTTCCACGTGCCGTTGATCGCTTCGGACGACAGGTTCAATGTCACTGTCTTGACGATATTGTCGGTGCCCGCACCCGTGCGGTTGTGGATGTTGTACAGCGTGCCATCCGGCGCGACGAGATCGACCTTCAGATCACCTTGATAGGTGTGCACGATGTTGACCGATACCGACGCGATGGCGCTGGCATTGCCGGACCGGCCGCTGATGACGATCGGGGAATCGACCGTGGCGTTGTCGGCGATCGTGTAGTCGGCAGTATTGCTGTAGCCCGGTGCGCCGATGCTATAGCTGCCGGTGAGCGTGACGCCCGAGAATGCCGAGTAGGCGCGCAGCATCACGTAGTACGTACCTGGCTGGGCCGTGGCAATGTTGCAGGTCTCGTTGTTTCCGGACTGGTACGGACGGCAGTCATAAGTTGTGGTGGTGGGCACTGCACCGAAACGCACATACATGTCGGCATCACCTGTACCGCCGCTCGACACGAACTTGAGGCCCGTGGCACCGGACGGCACGGTCATCGTGTAGGTGATGCTGCCACCCGCCGCGGCGACCGCGAGGTTGCTGACCGGTACGTTGTTGCCGAGGATCAGCGCCGTACCGCTCGACACCGTGACCGCCTGTGTGCGCGTATTGGTGGCGCCGGAGTTGTCGGTTGCGGTCAGGCTGACGTTATACGTGCCCGCCGCCGCAAAGGTCTTGCTCGGGCTCGTGGCTGTCGACGTTGTACCGTCACCGAAGTTCCAGCTTCGCGATGTGATCGTGCCGTCGACGTCGGTCGAGCTGTCGGTGAAGGCCGCAGTCAGACCGGATGTGGTGAACGTGAAGTTCGCCGTCGGCGCCTGGTTAACCGGCGTGCCGCCACCCGTGTCACCCACCGGCACGACATTGTTGAAATAGGTCGCCACCTGCGGCCAGATCTTCGAGATGTGTGCACCCGAATTGTTGCAGCCACCCAGGTGATGAAGCGCGATGACCTTGTTGCTGGAACGGGCGATGACCGGCGAGCCGGAGCTGCCGCCCTCGGTGTCGCACTTGTAGCCGGCGTCGGTATTGGTGCCGCTGCCGTTCTGGACCGCGGTGTCGATGATGCAGCGACCGCCGCTGCGGTGGTCACTGACCACACCAAGTTCCTTGAGACGACCGCCCGGGTGCTGGGCGATGAAGATCTCTTCGCCCTGAACCGGCAGACGGTTCTCCAAACCGAAGTAACCGAAGCTCGCGAGGTTCGCGAAGTTGTTGACGGTGAACAAGGTGTAGTCGAGCGTCGTGTCGGTCTTCAGCATGCTCGCACCGGTGACCTTCGTGGTCGCAGCGCTGGTCGTGCCGCCGCAGGTACTTGCCTGATAGTTGAACCACACTTCCGAAGCCGCCACTGCAGACTGCGTGGCGAAACAGTGGTTGTTCGTGAACATGTGGTTGTTGGCGCCCACGCGCCAGGCCGTACACAGGCCACCGCCGCTCATCACCAGGCGGGCGACCGGACGGGAGCGATCGAACGCAGTGGCGTCGGTGCTCTGATAACAGGCCACGCCGCGTTTGTCGTCGACGCCGCAAATGGCCTTGATGCCTTGATCGTCACCGAGCAAGCCATCTTGCATCAGGCTGCCGATCATGGCCTCCGGAAAACCTTCGAGGTATCGCGACACGCGTACGCCATGTGCAGACGACCAGGGCTCACGCGCCTTGCCCACAATGCGCAGATGCGCAACGGGGCCGGAGACAGACATCGCCGAGAAACTGAAGCGTCCGTCCTGACCAAGATCGGGATCAACCGTGTGTCCGTCACGCGACTTGTTGCTGTATCGATAGACCTCGGTGCCGGCGTCGTTGAAGACTTCCAGCGTGAGTCCTGCGGGCAGATTGAAGTAGTCGAAATGCACCTTGACGAAGCTGGCGTCGAACGTGCGGATTTCGGCGGTCTGCAGGCCACCGCGGTTCGCTTTGGCGGCATCGAATCCCAGATCAACGGTGCGTAGTTCTGCGACTTTCGGCAGCGCTTCATGCAACGCGCGATTGCCACCCATCGGATCTTTCTCAGCCAGTACGGCGCCACTCAGGCCCAGCGCGAACAGCGCCAGGGCAGTCTGCTTCAGAACTCGGTTCGACATGGTCTCTCTCCCAAAAGATCGTGGATTGTTTTGTGTGTCCCGGGTTCGTGCGTTTCTTTGATCGCATCAACCTGCCACCTCGGCGCGACGCCGAAGCGGAAAAGGTCCCGGGATTGCCTTGCCATGCCAAGCCGGAAGATCCGGAAAGGCATGCCCTCGCAAAGCGCGGCGGACCGTATCACCATTTGTTACAAAAGGTGTTGTGCGCTGCGGAAGCCGATCGAACGTCAATCCAGACGGACCACTCGCCGCACCTGGACAGCGCGCCATTTCGCCAACTCGGGGTACACGTCCTGCGGATCGGAGGGGCCGATTGCGAGCGCCACGTGACCGGCCGAAAAGCCCAGGTCCTGGCCGGCGTCGAAGCTCTGCCAGCGCCCAGCGACATGAGCTTGTACCCATGCATGCGGCTGCAACATCGCTCGCTGCGGCCGGCGCTCGGTGGCATAGACCCAGCCGTGTATCACTCGTGCCGGAATGCCCGCGGCGCGGGCCAATGCAGCCAGAAGAACCGCATGCTCCGAGCAGTTTCCCTGGCGACTCGCCAAAGCGTGGCTGGCGCTGGCGTAACCGAGTTCATCGGTGTCGCGCCACAGATGGCGCTTCACGAAACGGGTCATCGCCTGCATCGTCTTCAGCGGATCACCGTGTTGCAGGCGTTGCGCTTCGGCGCGAACGGCGGGGTTGTCCGAGTCAATGAACACATCGGGCAACAACCAGGCCGAATCGGCGACGGGCTCAGGCTCATTGCGGCAATCGCGGCAAACCACAATAGCCAGCACGCCGTCCCTTAACCGCCAGCGCTGTTCGGCGGAATCGGCAACAGATGGTGCACCGGGCACGGCGACGAGTTCGAAGCCCAGCTTCCCGCGCAACGCCATTTCGTCCAGCATCACCGGCAGATCGATCGACGCGATACCCAACGGATCCAAGGTCGCCCGCCGACGCGAGGCTTGCTCGGCGCTGCACGGAGCCAATTCGAAATCGAGCTCAAACAGTCGCATGCGCACCGGGCGCAATTGTTGGTCTTCCACTCGATAGACGCGTCGTCCGTCGACATCCGCCAACTGATCTCCGGCACGCACCAAACGGATTGTCTCGAGATCGATCGGGTTGAACCAATCCAGTGTCTGCCCGTCACTCGGTGTCGCCAAGGCCGATGCCGGGAATGCCAGTCCCTCGGAGTGAACAGGCGGAAGACCGCCCGACTCGCTTCGCCAGAACCAGCCTCCCTTCCGACGTTCACCGTGCACGCGTTCCGTTACCCGGCCTGAGTGAAGCCTGCGCACCACGGACACGAGGCCTTCGGCGTCACGAACGACTTCGGTCTCGACGCGCAAGTCGCCTTCGGTCCGGGCGCCCCGTATGAACACCACAAAACGTTCGTGGTCAGTGCGTCGCGGCCCATCCTGGTCGAAACGAAACTCCGCCGACCCGACGCGGCGGCCATCCTTCGCCAGGCAAAAGTGCTCGGCGGCACACAACGGCGCGGCGAGGCAAGTCAGGAACAGCAGAATGATCAGGCGCATGCCGGTTCAACGGCAGCCAGTCGTGAACGGGGTTACTCGTCGACTGATTCCGCGACGGACGTGGCCCCTGGAATCACCGGTATCGGCTCGATTTCCCTGGGCACCAGCAACTCACTCGCCAACGGCATTTCCAGCGGCACCGCCAGGATGGCCAACAACTGTTCGCGGCGACTCTCGAACACAGCCTTGAGCAAGGTGGCGTCGCGGATCGGCGTGAGTTTTCGCGACCGCAGACTGCGCGCCAAGGCTTCGTTCGACAGCACGCGACGCAGCCGGGCGGCACTCGCGGGAGGCTGTTCGGTGCGTTCGACCAGATATAACGGCGCTGCCAACAGGTATTCGCCGCGGCGGACTGCGACGCGCGTCGGCGCGACACCTTCCAACTGCAGCATCTTGACCTGCCTGTTGGCGTGCACGTTCGACAAGGCCGACACGGCAATCGCGTGGCGATCCAGGGCTACTGCGGCTTCCAGAGAGACAGTATTCAGATACCAGCGGCCAGCGGCGACCGGAACATGACCGAACCCGAACAAGGATCGGCGCAATTCAAATTCGACACCGTCCAAAGGGCCCGCAACGGAATACAGATTGATCGGAGCATCGGCGCCACCCAACTCGCGCCAGTTCTTGATCTTGCCGGCATAAACATCACGCAGTTGCCGCAAGCCGATCGATTGCAGCGGATTGGCCGGGTGAGTGATCAGGACCAAGCCGTCCCAGGCGATCGGCGTAAACGTGAGCGCCAGCTCCTCGGCGCGCAACTTGTGAGCACCGCGCGCGACCAATGCAGCCTCAGACTCGCCCTTGAACACCCGGTCGATCGCAGCGATCGTGGCGTAGTCGCCCAGTGTCAGTCCACCGCCGCCGTCACCGGCATAACCAGTTTGAGCGAGGTCGCCCAATGCACGACGAGCCGCAGCATCGGTGGCAATGTGCTGAGCTGACGCCGGCAGCGCCACCAACGAGCACCATAAAAACGACAACGCCATGACGGCGGCGTTGCGCATCATGGCGTTGAAATGGGACATGACAGCCATGCGGCCGGAGCCGCCGGGGCTCAACGGAACTTGAACATGCTGCCGCCACCGCTGCCGCCGCTGTAGCGGTCCCGGTCACGACGACGACGCATGCGTTCCTGCAGGTCCTGGCGACGGTCTTCCAGCCACTCGGCCCGGCCCAGCGTGACTGGGTCGAGGCCACGTTCGCTGGCTTCGTCCCGCCGGAAAGCGGTGAAGTCCATGTACGACTCGAGTTCGTGCTTCATTTCGCGCACGCACAGCTCGATCATGATTGCGTCGTCCAGGTAACCGACGACCGGCACGTGGTCCGGGATCACGTCTTTCGGATCGGCGAAGTAGGTCAGCGCCGTCAGGACACGGGCCTTGTCTTCGTCCGGCAGCGCCCAACCCTCGTCGTGCACCATGTTGATCAGGTGCTCCAGCTTGGACAGTCGCTCGGTGATGAATTCAGGCGCATGCGTGCCTTCGGCATCGGACAGCAGCTTGGAAGCGGCGTCGGTGATCTCCCGCGAGGACTTGGAGCCGGCCGTTTCCTGGGCCCGCTTCAGGACCTCCTGGAAATGGTCCAGGTCATTGTCGGACAGCTCAATATTGATCGACAAACCCATGATGGCCTCACCTTGCGCAAATAGAGCCGCCAATTTATTGAAGCGGGCCGGATAAGGCAAGTCGAAATCGGCTTACGGACACTGAAAATCCCTGCCGAGCCATGACCAAAGACCTATTGGTGCTTACGGCACTAAACCTTGCCCCCCCATCCGTCATCCAATCGACGAACCCCGATCGTGGGGACTATGGAGACGAATCATGTTACGGATGAATTGGATTGGGCTGGCAGTCGTTCTGGCGCTGGCGGGCGGAAATGCGATGGCAGCCAGTTGTGACCTCGAGTTCGACAGCAGTTACTCGCTGAAGCTCGACCACGGTGACCTGGAATTCACGCGCAACATTGATGGCGGCGCGCGTAATGTGCGCATCGAGGGCAATCGAGTCTATGTCGATGGCCGGGAACTGGCGCTGACCTCCGAACAGAAAGCGCGGGTCACCGAATTCTCGGAAAACGTCGGCACGCTGGCCAAGGATGCCGTGCAGATCGGCCTCGAAGGTGTCGACATTGCCTATGTGGCGGTCAGTGAAGTCGCCAAGATGTTCAAGGAAGACAACGCCGAACGTGCCGAACTCGAAGCCAAACTGGCGCGTTCACGCGCTGAAGTGCGCGAGCAGATTGGTGAGTTTGCCGAGGCCGGCAACTTCAGCGAAGCCGAATTCGAGCGCCTGATCGAGAACAACGTCGAGCACGTGGTCGGTGACCTGGTGGGTGTGGTCGTTGGCGAAATCGTCGGCGAAGCACTCAGCATCGCGCTCTCCGGCGACGAAAAGAAGGCCAAGGAACTTGAAGCCCGCGCCGAAGCGCTCGAGAAGACCATCGAAGAACAGGTCGAATCCCGCGCCAAAACGCTGGAAGCGAAGGCCGACGCCCTGTGCGAACGTGCCCGCCTGCTCGGTGACCTCGACAACGCGATGGCGCTGAAGACCAGTGACGGTCAGCAGATCGACCTGCTGCATTGATCCAAACCACAATGGAACCTCTGAACAAGTTCAGAGGTTCCTGCGGTGCAGGGATGCACCGCCGCGGTCAACGACGCTAGTCGTTGATTGGCGTGAGGCAAGTCCGGACCTGCGCCGGACTTGCCGTGTCTGAATGAGTCCAGGATGGACTTATTCAGACCCTCCCTATGCAACCTCTGAACCAGTGCAGAGGTTCCTGCGGTGCAGGGATGCACCGCCGCGATCAACGACACAAGCCGTTGATTGGCGTGAGGCAAGTCCGGACCTGCGCCGGACTTGCCGCCTCTGAAGAAGTCCAGGATGGACTTGTTCGGAGCCTCCCTATCTCCCCGACAGAGCCGACCATTCTGGTCGCCTGCCGGGTTTCCCGGTAACGGGACGATCAGCCCAAGGGATCGTTGACGATGCCGCGATCTGCACGGTGGGCAGGAATCGCGACATTCAGTGCTTCCAGCAGTCGGTCCAGCCAGAACGGCTTGCACAACACCGCCACCACATTCAGGCCACGGTCTCGCCAGGCTTCACGAAGCGCCGACAGGTTTTCCAGAGGCTGACTGCTCATCAGGATCACCGGCGTATCGTCGGAACGACTTACCATTTGGTCGCACAGCAGTTCGGACGCGTTGCCCGGCATGACCACATCGAGGATCACACACAGCGGCCCGTCCTCGAGTTCTTTGCATGCCTCTTCGAACGTTAGCGCCTGACGCTTGGCATACCCAGCGTATTCAAGCATTGCTGCAACCAGCATTTGACTGTCCGGGTCATCGTCGACAATCAGTGCGAACCCGAAATCGGCGATGACATTCATGGACTGGTTTCCTTGGTTCGAGTCAGTTCAGCCACCCGTTCCTGCGTCAGACGACGCACCAACTGGACAAGCTGATCTTCGTTGTAGGGTTTGCCGAGCATTTCAGTGACTCCGGCATCCCGGGCCAGTTGAAGATGCTTTTCCGAGGTACGCGACGTGATCATGATGATCGGAATATCGCTGATCCCGGCCTTGTTGCGCACGTAAGAAGTCAGTTCCAGCCCATTCATGCGTGGCATTTCCAGATCCAGGATCAAACACGCCGGACTGCGGCCGCCGTTCACCAGATCAAGGGCTTCCAGGCCGTCCGAGGCCGTTGCGACCTCGAATCCGGCATCTTCCATCAAGCCTTGCAGGGCGCGTCGAACCGACAACGAGTCGTCGGCCACGACGATTCGATCCAGCTGAACCTCTGCAGGTCCGGACGTCAAGCCACGGAGTCCGTCAGCGCCTGAATTCTGAAGAATCTGTTCCAGATCCACGACCGGCGCCAAGCCACCCGTTCCGAGAATCGTCGTACCACGGAGGCCCGGCACGGCAGCAAAGTACGGCCCCAGTCCCTTGATGATCACTTCGCGCATTTCATCGATACGACGCGTGACGACCACGCGCTCGCCGCCTTGGCCGTCGGAGACCACCAAGCCGATCGACGTATGGTCAAGCACGTCCCGACTGGCCACAGCACCGCTCAGTGCTTCCAAGGTCACTGCCGGTACAGGGATGCCATCCAGGCGCACGTGCAGATCGCCATTTTCCGTCCATTCAAATTGGTCCGCCTGCAGCGACAGGAATCGTTTGATCGAACCGGTCACGATGGCGACAGCGCCATCCTTCGTCCGCGCTACGGCCACATGGGCGGAGTTCAGGCTGGCCGGCAAGACGATATCGATTTCGGTGCCCGCCCCGGGAACGGTATGCAGGGTCATGCGACCACGGAGTTCAAGCACACGACGGTTCACGACATCCATGCCAATGCCACGACCTGATACCTGAGTGGCCTCAGTGCGCGTCGAGAACCCGGGAATCAGGATGAGACGCGCGGTCTCATCGGCGTCCAGGACTCGGCCTTCATCCAACAACCCGCGTTCGATCGCGGCACGCCGGATGGCGTCGAGATTCAGTCCGGAGCCATCATCCTTGAGTCGGAAGTGAATATCGCCGGCATGTCGTTCAATGCTGAGCTCGATATGGCCCCGTGCCGATTTGCCCATCGCTTGCCGCCGATCAGCGGATTCGATTCCGTGGTCCACCGCATTGCGCAACGCGTGCACCAAAGGCTCGGTCATTCGATCCAGGATCTCCGAGTCGATCAACGTGGATTCACCGTGTACGACGAAGTCCACTTGACGATCCAGCGTACGCGCCGTCTGGCGCACTACGCGCTGGAATCTCGGCACCTGATGGGCAACCGGCACCATCCGTGTATTCATGACCGACTGCTGCAATTCCAGATGAACTCGATCCTGCCTTGCCGACAGATCACGCAAACCAGACAGCGCATGATCCAGGTTCAACAGGTGCGCATTGGAATCGCTGGCGGTTTCGATCAGACGCCGCGAGATGACATGCAACTCGTTGTATTGATCGAGCTCCAGCGAGTCGATCTCGCGACTGTCGTCGAGACGCGCAGAAGTCAGCGCCGCACCACGCAATGACACCAGGTCATCAAGCTGCCCGACCAATGACCGGGAAAATTGGTTCTGTCTTGCCAGATCGGAGTGTTCGGACGCGACCTGGCGCAATTGCTCTTCGACCTGACGAGCCAGAACGATCGTTTCCGACGACAACCGCAACAACTCATCAAGCAGCGGAACGCCGATCTGGAGACTGGCCACGGCTGCTGTGGCGGCTCCGCCCTGAGGCGGCTCCTGAGGATTGGGCACAACAGGTCGCAACGCCGGTTCTTCGGCGCCCTCGGCCATGGCACCCAGCAGATCACGCTCACCTCGCTGCACGGCATTGGCCAGACTCAGCACACGCGAGAAGACCTCGGTAGCATCGTCAGGCGCCGGGCCGCGACCGAGCACACAATCAGCCATTGCCTCGACACAATCGCCGGCATGTTCGAACAGCATCTGGACATCCGGCGCCGGAACTCCGGGATCCTTCGCCAGCGCAATGAACAAGTCTTCCAGTGCGTGAGTCAGATTGGCAATTCCACGAATACCCACCGTGTTGGCATCACCCTTCAGGGTGTGCGCCACACGGCGCGCCTCGTCGATATCGGCGATTGCGCCGGTCTGGTTCAGGGCAGTCAGACTCAATCGAAGACGCGCGCAGTTCCCCGGAAGCTCCTTGAGCATGCCGTCAAGCACACTGGGAACCACGTCAGGGGCGATGTCGAGTTGGACGTCATCCGGCTTTACGTCGACCTTGAGCGCCAGGTTCAACGCCGGATCACGACCTACTCTTACGGCAGCCAGTTCGGCACGCAGGGCGTCAACGATCGACGGCTCCATCGGTGCCGCCCAACCAGAATGGGTCAAAGCATCGATGAGCATCTCCGCCAATTCCGGATCGGCTTCGGCCTGGAACCATGCCAGCAGGCAGGCCTGCCAGGTCGCCAGCAGATTGCACCCGGTGGCCGAAGACTCCGGATCCAGAGCCTGCAGAATCGCGACCTCGGCGAGCACTGTCGTCGCAGTCGATTGGACGACGTCCAGTCCGATCAATCCCAAGGCATTGATGACCAGCCCGACCTGATAGTGGTAGTCCTCGACCAGCCCTGCATGGCGCGCCGGGTCGGTATTGTTTGCCACGGCATCCAGCGCGGGCAACAACTGATTCGCAATTGCCGTCCCAGCCAGCTCCTGTTCTTCCGGCGAGATCCAGATGATGCGCTCGTCGGGGGTTCCGTCCTGATGCTCAACCGGCTCCGGCTCCAGCGCTCCATCCAGATCATACGGTGCGAAGCCGGTTTCACTGGATTCATCGAACAACAGGAGTCCGGTTGAAGGCTCATCGAATTCGGTCGGATATTCGGCATGCGGAAATTCTTCACCGAGCGAATCAAGCACTGGCCCGGTCGCAATCAGCTCGGGCTCCAACTCGATCGCTGGCGCTGCCTCGGCGATGTCCGCAGTCAACCGAGCCACCAGAAGATCACGCATTCGCGGGATCATCTCGGGAATCCAGTCGATGGCAGACAGCCCTTCGACGAGATCGGGCACTCTTGAGGCGGGCATCCGTCCAGCCAGGTGATCTCCGACCAGCACACACCAGTCGAACAGAATCACGACGTCACGTTCGGCATGTTCCGGCACACGTGTCATGCGGTCGCGCATGCCGGTTGCCAACAATCGCAGCAATTCGGGAACGCCGCGTGCGCCAGCCTGTTGGGCAGCCTGACCAATACTCAATGTCTCGTCGATGACTGCCTGCGCTGATTCGCCGACCCAGTCGGGCTCGGCGAGCGGCAGCAGCGTCGCGGCAAAGTCGAGCAGGCGCCCGGCCAGTGTGGCTCGTGCATCGAGGCCCTGATTCATGGCGTTTGGGTCACGCACCCGGCAACCGGAAGACCTTCACGGTTTCGACCAGACCATCGGCAAAACGCACCAATTCGTCAGTCGATTCCGTCTGTTCCGACAACTGCGTGATCGTGCGTTGGTTCGTTTCGATCAACTGCCGAGCGCGCTGCAGCAGCACGTCGGAAACCTTCGCCTGCGATTCGGTCGTCTGCACGATGCCACGCACCGACGACACCAGATCCTCAGTTGCGGTTCGGGTTTGCTGCATCTGGCCACCGGCACGTTCGGCCAGTTTCGAGATGTCGACCACCTGTGTGATCGTGTTGTTCATGGCCTGCACCGTTTCCAGCGTATCGGCCTGAATGGCGTTGACCAGCGAGCCGATCTGTTGGGTGGCTTGGCGCGCGTTCTCGGCAAGGCGCTTGACCTCGTCGGCAACCACTGCGAACCCGCGCCCGGCGTCACCCGCAGCGACGGCCTGCATGGATGCGTTCAGCGCCAGCACCGAGGTACGTTCGGCAATCTGGCCGATGATGTTCACCACCCCGGTGATTTCCTGTGATCGCTCACCCAGCCGCTTGACGCGTTTTTCCGTTTCGCGGATCTGGTCGCGTGAGGCCGAGATGCCGTCGACCGTGGCACGCACGATACTCATGGCTTCGGTAGTCGACAAGATCGCGTTTTCTGCGGTTGCCGATGCCCTGGCAGCCTGTCCGGCGATGTCCTTCAAGGCAGACGCTGCAGCGGAAAGTTCCTGTGATGCCGAGATGGCTTCGGAACCGGACACCTGTGCGACGCCCAGCGCTTCCTCGGCA
>JBEIPT010000345.1:0-4181 GCA_040376895.1 Lysobacteraceae bacterium
CGTTTTCGAGGCACTGGCCTCCACGGCCCGCCGCAAGATCCTCGCCTATCTCAACGAAGGCGAATTGAGCGCCGGTGACATCGCCGAGCGTTTCGACTTCTCGAAGCCGGCCTTGTCGATGCATTTGCGGATCCTCGAAGAAGCCGGCCTGATTGCTCGCGAGAAGCGCGGACAATTCGTGTTCTTCCGGCTGGTTCCGGATCGGCTGGCAAACACCCTGTTTGCCTGGGCAGCCGAAGTCTGCCCGGTTGCCGGACCGCTCAAACGCGAAAGTCGCGCCAAAGCCCGAAAGGTCGCCCCATGATGAACCTAACGCAGAAACTGCCGACATTTCCCACGGTGACGTTGCCAGCGCCGGATGGCGGTTTGCCGGTTGAAGTCTCGCTGATCGCGCAACTGGATCCGGGTGCAGGTGATGCCTTGATCACCCGCACCGACATGCGCCAGCGCGGGCACCAGAACTTTGTCGATGCACTCGATGAACCCTCGGCGCGCATCGGCGACACCGATTTCGAAAAAGGCGATGCCTCGTCGCTGTATACGTTCTCGGTCGGTCAACACGGGCACCCGTTCCATCGGCATCAGGGCCATCGAGTGTTCACCGCCATCACGGGCAGTGGTGGCACCCAGCTCCGGTTTGTGATGCTGCCGGATTCGGCCATGCGCTCCGACCCACGCGCATTCCTGCGGGCGATGCGGTTCGTCGACCTGCCGCCGGACTGCCTGTTTACGGTCCGATTCGGCGGCGGAACCTGGCACCAGTTCGTGCCCCGTCCGGGGACAGTGGGTCATCCGGCGCTGTTCGCGTTGTCCTGTCACACCAATGAATTGGGTGGCCAGTTGACCGATGAACTGCGCGGGCAAGTGTTGGCCAACGGTGCCGACATTCCGAGCCTGACTGAAACGCTGCCGCCAGCAATTCAGGCGTTGCTCGACGATCCGACTTTTGATGCGGCACGCATTCCGACCACGGCTTTGGCGCTCGACAAATCAGCGCAACAGACTTGTGGTGTGGTCGGCCGGTTTGTCCGTGCCCAGATGGGTTCCTGGCGCAGTGCCGTCACGCGTTTGCGTGCCACGGCTGGACTGGTGTCGAGTAACGGTGCCGGCCGACAGGTCCTTCCGCACCGGAAAATGCCGGTCGACTCACTGGCAGCTCGCCAGTTCGCTGGGCATCGGGTCCATGAGGATGCTTTCGAATTGCGCCTTGCTGCCGATGAAATCGGCACGCGCAGCGCCCGGGCGCTGCTGGCGTCGGTCCTTGAAGGCTTCCTCGAGCATCGGCCGATCGGCGTTGCGCAGTTGATGCGGTTGCGCAACTTCCTTGTGCGGCCATTTCGTTTGCGTACCTCGACGATCGGCTGCCCGGTTTCGTCGTTGCTCGTTGATGGGAGTGCGTGCCGGTTCAACGGTTTGCCGGTGCACGAGAGTCACGTTTCAAGCGGTGACCATCTCGCGGAAGTGGTACTGGGTGCCGATGACCGGCATCTTGCGTTCCGGTCGGTCGTGCGCGTCGAGATCCGTCCGGACGGAAGTGCTTCGGTATGGCTGGGCACACGGGTCGCCACCCGTAACCTGTTCGGAGTGGTCTACATGGCGCTTATCGACATCGTGCACCGGCGTTACATCAGCCCGGCGATGCTGCGTCTGGCGGTCGAACATGCGACGCGCACCGTCACTGCGCGGCCGTTCGCCCCCGGGGCCGCGGACAGCCCCGGTTTCGCCACATGAAATTAAGCCACGCCCATGCCAGTCCGGGCAGGGGCGGGTACCATTGAGCGCTTTCCACACTGCCCGGGATGCTGCCCATGTATCGCAACTACTCTGAGCTCGCCGTATTCGATCCGGAATTGGCCGACGCCATCAACAAGGAAGCTGTCCGCCAGGAAGACCACGTCGAACTGATCGCCTCCGAAAACTATGCCTCACCGCGTGTGATGGCGGCCCAGGGTTCGGTGCTGACGAACAAGTACGCCGAAGGTTATGCCGGCAAGCGCTACTACGGTGGTTGTGAATACGTGGATATCGCCGAACGTCTGGCGATCGAGCGCGTCAAGAAACTCTTCGGCGCCGATTATGCGAACGTGCAGCCGCATTCCGGCTCGCAGGCCAATGCTGCGGTCTATCTCGCTTTGCTGAAGCCCGGTGACACGATCCTCGGCATGAGCCTGGCGCATGGTGGGCATCTCACGCACGGTGCCAAGGTCAATTTCTCCGGCAAGATCTTCAACGCCGTGCAGTACGGCATCAACCCGGACACCGGCCTCATCGATTACGACGAAGTGGCGCGTCTGGCGGTTGAACACAAGCCGAAGATGATTGTCGCCGGCTTTTCTGCGTACTCGCAGGTCATCGACTGGTCGAAGTTTGCCGAGATCGCTAAGTCCGTCGGTGCCTTGTTCTTCGTCGACATGGCGCATGTCGCGGGCCTCGTGGCCGCCGGTGCTTATCCGAATCCGGTGCCGCACGCCGATGTGGTCACCTCGACCACACACAAGACCCTGCGCGGTCCGCGCGGCGGCATCATTCTCGCGAAGGCGAATGCCGACATCGAGAAGAAGCTGCAGTCGATGGTGTTCCCGGGCACACAGGGTGGCCCGCTGATGCACGTCATCGCGGCCAAGGCCGTGGCCTTCCTCGAAGCTCTGCAGCCCGACTTCAAGGCGTATCAGGAGCAGGTCGTCAAAAACGCCCAGGCCATGGCGACGACCTTGCAGAAGCGTGGTTACAAGATCGTCTCCGGTGGAACGAAGAACCATCTGTTCCTGCTCGACCTGATTGGCCGCGACGTCACTGGCAAAGATGCCGAAGAAGCCCTCGGCGCAGCCCACATCACCGTCAACAAGAATGCCGTGCCGAACGACCCGCGTTCGCCGTTCATCACCTCCGGCCTGCGCCTCGGCACACCTGCCGTAACCACCCGCGGTTACAAGGAACCCGAGTGTGTGGCGCTCGCCGAGTGGATCGCCGATGTGCTCGACAACCCGACGAACGAACAGGTCATTGCCGGCGTGCGTGCAAACGTCACGAAGCAGTGCCGGCAGTTCCCGGTGTACGCCTGAAGGATTTCTCGAAGGCAGAGGCAAAAGCTGGGCTGAGTGCAAGCGAAGCCCGGCGAGCGGAGACAGGACATGAGGCACCCGGTGTGAGCATTTCCTGCGAACACATGGCACTTGATCCGCGTCACGGGTCGAACGTCAGGCATCTTGGAGGCTAGTGTCGGTGAATTTCTGGAAACCCTTCCTGCTTGTCGCCGCCGCCGTTCTGTGGGTGATGCTCTCACTGTATGCAGCTGTCGGACATCTGCCGCATAGACCCGACAGTGCTGCATATTCTATCGGTCAGACGCTGCTCTTGCCGGGCTTCATACTGTCCAGTCGTCGAGTTTCTCCCTCGGATGGAACATTGCGTAGTCTTGGCCACTACTTGATGGCGGCCGCGGGCGGCGCGGTGCTTGTTGCGGTATTTCTGTTCAGCTTCGGCGGTTATCGCGCTGCAGCTATCGCGGGACCATGAAGAATTGATCGATGTCGACCGTTGAGACGTTCCGTCTTGCCTCAGGTCGCGTCGCTCATCTGGTCACGCCAAAGAGCCCGTTTCGGCATCCGTATCGGGTGCTTGTCTTCGGTCAAGGGCAAGTCGGGCCATCCGCCGAGGAGCAAGTCGAGATGTTGGGCTTGGCACTCGCGGCGGCCCGGCAACTGTCGCAGGCCCAATTCGGTGATCCAGAGCGCTACATGTTGATCCAGAACGGGCTCGGGGCCCGGCGAGGTCGGGACTTCCACTGCCACGTGATCGTTGTGTCTGGCCGACTGCAAAAGACGGGCATTTATCTCTGGCTTTTCCTCAAGAATGTGCTGCATCCATTCTGGCTGATCGCCCGGCCGCTTCGGCGCAGGATTACACGGCCTCACCTCGACCAGCGATAGGAAATCTCCGGACTGGTTCAAGGCTTCCAGCGGTGCAGGAATGCGTCCGCTGCGGCAGGGAAAACCGCAACGGGGGTCGCGCAATCGGGGTCGTGACGGAATTTTCGAAAGTTCTGCGCCTTTGTTCGACAGGGAACCTAGGTCTTGGCCCCCGAGTTCTGGTGACGCTGATCCGCTGCTGATGTTCAGAGATTCGCTCAGGCGAGTCTGGGCCCAGGCAAGGCGGTGGCGCGTTCACCCGGACTCTTCACC
>JBEIPT010000433.1:0-3237 GCA_040376895.1 Lysobacteraceae bacterium
CGAGTTGTGGACTCCGCCCGTCAGCTCACAGGCAGTGACGCTCACGGTTACCGCACCGACCGATGTGTATCGACTCGTCGAACTGGACCTGACGCGCATCAATCAGGGGTATCGTGGCTTCACGTTCCCGGGCAAGGTCTGCAAGTCCGGCACTTGCAACACTGATGTCGCTTGTTTGGGCAGCAGCGACACGTGGAATCGCGAACGGCGTGCGGTTGCAGCGATCGGCAACTCGGGCATTCGCTTCTGTACAGCTTCGCTGGTCAACAATTCGGCGAACAACCGGCGCATGCTGCTGGCGACCGCGTCGCATTGCGACATAACTGCTGTCAACGCTGCGTCACTGGTCGCCTACTGGAATTTTGAAGCGCCAAGTTGCCGTCGCCCAGGATCTTCTCAGAGCGGACAGATCAACATCGGGCCCCTGACGCAATTCCAGACCGGCGCCAATTTCCTTGCGGCAACACCATCCATCGTCAATGGCAGCGCGAGCCCGACAACCAAGAGTGACTGGACGTTGGTCGAACTGGATGACCCGGCAAATCCGGCGTTCAATCTGTTCTGGGCCGGATGGGATCGAAGCAATACGGCTGCAACCTGCTCACAACCCGGCACAGCATCATCAACTGCTGGCCTTTGTGCATCCATCCACCACCCCGACGGTGACGAAAAACGCATCACGTTCAGCGAACAGAACATGGTGCAATCCAACTACAGCTCAACCGTGTCCGGCGTGCACTGGCGCGTCCAGTGGGACAGCACGCCTCCGGTTCTGCCGAACATCACGGGTAGCGGCGCCCTGCCGCCGAGCGTGACCGAGCCTGGCTCTTCCGGCTCGCCTCTGTACAACGCAAACCACCGATTGGTTGGGGTGTTGTCGGGAGGCGCCTCACAGTGTGGCGCCCCGACCGGCGCGCTGAATGACGACTACGGCAAACTCGCCCACGCATGGGACGGTCTCGGCACTTCGTCCACCCGCATGCGCGATCATCTCGATCCGGTCAGTTCCGGCGTCACCACGCTCGACGGACTCGACTCCGGCCCGGCATGTACGGTTACGGCAACGCTGACCACCAACTCCGCAAACCCCAGTGTCGATACGCCGATTGACTTTACGCTGACGATTTCCGGCGGCACCGGCCCCTATCAAGTCGCCTGGGATGTCGACGACGACGGAGTCATCGACCGCACGACGACGGGCGTCGGCAGTTCGACGACACTGTCGCCTCGATATGTACGCGCCACATCGACCACGGTGAAAGCCACGGTCACTGATGCCGGCAGTTGCACAGTCCAGGCTACCCGCGCGATCAACGTCAGTGCTCCCGACATCGCGGTCACCGAAAGTGCAGCGGTGCAATCCTGTGGAGACAACGATGCCGTGATGGAACCCGGCGAACGCTGGAATATTCCGGTCTCGATCAGCAACTCTGGCGGCAACAGTGTTGACAACGGCGTGCTCGTGTTTGCACCGGGTTCCGTATCGAGCGGCGGCAGCGGCCTCGAAGGCACTGCAGATTCCTTCGGCTATACCCGTGCCGACAGCACCAGCCAGGTGTGCCGGTTCCAGGCGATCAACATGTCCGGCGCGCAGAACCTGTCTCTGGTTGCGGCCGGCAATGGCAATGCACTGGATGACGGTGCCGCAGCGAATCTGCAGCTTGGCCCGACGCCATTCAATTACTACGGCCAGAACATCAGCAGCATACTGATGTCGACGAACGGTTATCTGGCGACAGCGCAAGATGACGGTGGCGGCGAATTCCAGAACTCCTGCGGCCTCTACCCGACCGGCCCCGACAATGGCTACCTGCAGGTGCTGCACGACGACCTCGTGGTTCAGTCCGGCGGCAACCTCCGTCGCGCGTATTTCGCCACGTGTCCACGTCCATCGGATGCCGGCTCCACTTCCCAGGGTTGTACGGTGTT
This sequence comes from Lysobacteraceae bacterium, assembly GCA_040376895.1. GTDB lineage: Bacteria > Pseudomonadota > Gammaproteobacteria > Xanthomonadales > Ahniellaceae > Ahniella. Next base: position 1,930 of record JBEIPT010000433.1, read on the forward strand.
CGAATGGAACAACGTCGGTCGATACGTGAACTCCACCACGGTCGACGGCAATGCAGTGGTTCAGGCCATCCTGTATGACCAGAGTTACGAGATCGTCTACCAATACGTTACGGCCCTGCCCGGCGACGGTGCATCGGCCACGATCGGCATCCAGGACTACAACCAGGGCGCACGCAACGAGTATGCGTGCAACACCGCTGCGGCGCCTTCGAGCCGCTCGGTCTGCTTTTTTCATCCAACTGCCCAACCGGGCGCCAGTACACCAACGGCGCTTGCGATCAATGGCCGACCGTTTGTCCGCGCCAATACACTGGCTTCGGGCGGCAGCATCAACGCCACGATTCCGGTGCAGATCCCGGCCACCGCACAATGTGGCAGCAGCCTGACCGCCAGCTACCTCGGTATGGTCGACGACAAGTCGTTTTCGGCGCGCAGCAAGAACATCCTGTCGACCACCGTCGGTGGCGGCGGCAGTTGCAACATCAGCGCCTGCGGCCTGACCGCTTCGCCGGTGACCCTGCCGAAATCGGGCCTGTATCAGAATCTCAACCGACTCGGCAGCGGCACGGCAGCGTTCAACATTCTCCGTGATGCCGACACCCAGTTCGCCTCGATCTGGTATACGGCAAAAGCTGACCGTTCGCCGTACTGGTACACCCAAGGTGGCAACTGGAACAGCTTGCGCACACAAGTGCAGACCGACCTCACCGAAACCCGGCAGACCAGCACGGCGCCGTTTGCCGTGAGTCGCGGCAGTGTCGGCAAAGGCTGGGTCACCTACCTCGATGACTCCAACGAATACGCATTCTTCTGGAGCCTCAACGGCACCATGGTCGGCGAAAAACAACTGCGCTTCGTCAACGAGACCGGGTTCGTCGGTGACACCAATCGCAGCGGCGGCTGGTTCAATCCGAATGAAGATGGTTGGGGCGTGACGGTGACCGACTTCAACGCCGGTGGCCAATCCGTTCGCGGCTTGCTTGCCTTCCTGTTCGATGGTGATGGCGAACCACGCTGGATGACCGCATCGACGGGCAACATCGCAAGCAGTGCACCGATCAACGCCAGTATCGCCTACACCCACTGCCCGGTCTGCCCCAACTTCGCCGACTTCAGCAGCACGACCAAACAGACGGGCACGATGGGCATGACGTTCAGCTCGGCCACCAGCGGCGCGTTCACCGGCAGCCTCACGTTCCCCGCCGACATCAGCGGCACCTGGAATCGCAATGCCACACCGATGATCCTGATCACTCCGCCCTATCAACCCTGAGCGCGGGAGCGCTGGCTGGATCGCCAGGTGGCTGC
>JBEIPT010000285.1:0-5090 GCA_040376895.1 Lysobacteraceae bacterium
AGCGAATTCCGGATTCTCGGCATGCTCGGCAATCTGGAACTGCAGGCGGGTAATCTGGATGCTGCGCGCCAGTTCTATGAGTCAGCGTTGAAGATTGCCCCGCGTTCGATCGAGTCGTTGAGCGGGCTCGGTCTGCTGGCGATGATGCGCGACGACGAAGCGACCGCGCAGCGCTACTTCGACCAGATCCTGGCCATTGATCCGTCGTTCCCCGGCGTCCATCGTTTGCTGGGAGACCAGCTGTTCGATCGTGGCGACTTTCCCGCTGCACTGAAGGCCTATCAGCGTGCCCTGGAAGGCAACGAAGGTGACTACCGGACCCTGCTGCAGGCCGCTGCCAGTGCCCGACGCAGTGAGCAGGCGGGGCTGGCACACCAGTTCCTCGATTCGGCCATCACGCTACGCCCGGACCGATTCATCGGCCACTACAACAAGGCGTGCCTGCTGGCGGTCGAACAGCGACTGGATGAAGCGCTGCCCGCGCTCGACCGCGCCATCGAGCTGCAGCCCGATGTCACGACCCTGCTGACCTACGACACGGATTGGTCGGCCGTGCTGGCCGATCCGAGGATTCAGGCGCGACTGCCGAAGGAGCCGGTCAAGCGCAAGGCGCCTCGCCCGAAAGACAAGCGTTGAGGGTCGACGCGGGCTGAACCCGGGTCGACCCAAGCCATTGCCCTTCGTCAGGCCTTCGCAATCCGTTTCATGATCGGCGCGATCAGCAGCATCACAATCCCGGCGATCACGCCGATCCACATCAGCTTGCCGAACACATTGCCGTAAACGACCAGTGCGTTCGCGATGTCGTAGGTGCCGTCGGCGTTGGGATTCACTTCGGCCCAGGTGCCAAATCGCCCGGCGACCATTTCGCCGAATGCCGAGGCCAGGAACCAGGCACCCATCATCATGCCGACGACACGCGGAACGGACAGCGTGGTGACGGCGGACAGGCCGATCGGTGACAGCATCATTTCGCCGAGGACGAGCAACGCATAGGCGGCAACCATCCACCACAACGAGACCAGCCCGTCAGCGCCCGGCTTCTGCGCGGCCAACATCAACAGACCAGTGGCCAGGCCGCATAGGATCAACGCCCAGCCAAACTTGGCCGTGAGGCTCGGGTTCAAACCATGACGATCCAGCTTCGGCCACAACACTGCAAAGATCGGGCTGAACAGGATCACGAAGATCGCGCCGAATGAAGTGGTTTGACCGGCCGTCCATTCAATGCCGAAGGTCGTGCGATCCATGCCGCGTTCCGCAAAGGCCACCCAAGTGCCATAACTCTGCTCGTAAATGCCCCAGAACAATGCACTGATCGTGATCAGCAGCATCAGCAGGATCATGCGCCCACGTTCCAGTGCCGAAATTCCGCTGAACATGAAGATGCCGAACCAGACCACCAAACCCGTACCCATGGCGACAGCCACCACTTCCGTCAGTGTCACTTGATGGCCACCTGCCAGGCGCGTCAGCGGCGCAAAATTGATCTTGGTCTGGAGGATCCACCAAACGATCAAGGTCGTGACGAAGCCAAGCGCGTAGATCGCCCCTTCGACACCTTTGGTCAGCGCAGACGGATTCGGCGGTTCGGCCTGGCCCATCAGGTGTTTCTGGCCCATCATGAACTGCACAAGGCCCAGGGCCATCATCACGCCGCCGAGCGCGAAGCCGTAACCCCAGCCATAGTTTTCGCCGATATAGGCCACGATCAGGGACGACAAGGCCGCACCGATGTTGATGCCCATATAGAAAATCGTGAATCCGGAATCACGACGCGGGTCGTTTTCGGGGTAGAGGCGTCCGACGATCGTCGAGATGTTCGGCTTCAGGAAACCAACACCTACCGCAATCAATGCCAACGACAGGTACATGATCTGGATCGCCGTGGCGTCCTGAACGGCGGCGCCAACGCTGCCGGTCGCTGCGTTGCCGGTGTAGGCCATGCCCAATTGCCCGAGTACCAGCAGCAGGCCGCCGAACAGTACTGCTTTGCGCATGCCGAGCCAACGGTCGGCGATCATGCCGCCCAGCAGCGGCAGTGCATAGGCCAATCCGGCGTACGTGCCAAGCAGGACATAACCGTTGCTGTCGTTGAACAGGTGATATTTGGTCAGGTACAGGAACAACAGCGCCTTCATGCCGTAGAACGCGAAGCGCTCCCACATTTCGGTCAGAAAGCAGACGTACAGGCCTTTCGGGTGACCGAGGAATTCGTTGGTCGTGGTTGCAGCGTTCATGGAAACTCCGGGCAATAGTGGCGCGAGTATAACCGTGCCCCGGACATGCCGCCTTGCCCATTGCAGCCGGCGCCGGTTTGCGTCTCAATGCGCGCCTGACTCTTGGAGCACCGAATGAATCCGGATCTGCAGCACGAAATTCCCAAGCGCACCACACCCACCTGGGACATGGAACTGTTGATTTCGGGCGCCACCATTTTCGGTCTGCTGCAACTGCCCGGAGCGGTCGATCGGCTTGGCCTGATGGTTTTATCGGGAAACGAAATGCAGGTGCAGCAGTTTCTCTACACGCTCACGCTGTACGTCCAGTGTTCGCTGCTGACGCTGATTGCCACGTTTGTCCTGCATCTCATCCTGCGGGCCTATTGGGTGGCGCTGGTCGGCATGAACTCGGTCTACCCAGACGGCATTCGCTGGGACTATTACCGGGAACAGGGGCCGGTCAGTACCGACGTGCTGTCGGCGGATGAGCCGTCATTCGAGTCACGCGTCGAGGCGGCTGACAATCGTGCCACCTGGGTCTTCGGGCTCGGTTTTGGCCTCGCGCTCATCATGGTTTGGCCGGCACTGTTTGTCGGGACGCTGTCGATCGTATTGGTCATCGGACAAAAATTCGATTGGCGCCTCGATCTGATCACCTGGGCGGCATTGCTCGTGTTCTTCTTGTTGATGGTGCCGATCATGGTGGCCGGTATCGTCGACCGATACTTCGGTGCGCGCTGGCTTGCCGAGGGCCGAGCCGATCTGCTGAAGCGCGTGTTCCGATTCTATGCACGACTCGGGATGAGTCGCAGCCAGAATCCGCTTGTGGCAATCGCCCAATCGCATTCGCGCAATCGCTGGGCGACCGGTTATGTGGTGCTGGCAGCAACCGTGGTGATGAATATCGTGGCGGTGGTCACCGTGGTCCGAATGGGTTCGTTCGAGAACGGGGCCTATGACGGTTTGCCGCCGACTTCGGCAGGCAATGAACTGGAGTTGTTCCCCGCGCATTATGGCAACCAGCGCAATACCGACGGCACCATGACCTCGCCATTCATTCCGTCGATGCAGGCGAAGGGGCCCTATCTGCCGCTGTTCCTGCCCTATCGACCGAGATCGATGAACGAAGCGCTCGCCAAAGCGTGCCCCGATGCGCTCGAACGCGAAGCCAGTCTGAGTGGCGCCGGGCTGGTCTGTATGGGTCGACTGCTGGAACCCAAACTGGATGATCGGGTTCTGTCTCTGCAATGGTTCTCCGCCGTTGATCCGGCCAGCGGCCAACGCGGCGCACTCGCCATGATCGATATCCGCGAGTTGCCGATTGGACAGCATCGACTGAAGCTGCGGCGCTTGCCGATCCCCGAAGCCGGCAGATCCGAGCGTGAGCAATGGCATCAGATCGAATTCTGGAAGTGATGCGCGACCTTCAGTCGGGGTTGTAGATCTGATACAGCAACAGATACACCACCACGCCTGATACCGAGACGTAGAACCACAACGGCCAGGTCCACCGCGCCAATCGGCGGTGGGCAGTGACTCGACCGGTGGCGCCAAGCCATGCAGCACTGAGGATCATCGGCAGGGACAACGCCGCCAGCACCACATGACTGATCAGCAACGCGTAGTAGACCGGCCGGATCCAGCCGGTGCCCCGGAATACGAAGATGGGCGCAAGAAGGTGATACGCGCCGTAGCCGATCAGAAACAAGGCGGACACGATCAGCGCGGCCGTCATCAAGCGACGATGGGCATCGATGTGGCCACGCGCGATCTGGACACGTGCTGCAACCAGCAGGATCGTCGCCAGCAGGTTCAGGCTGGCATTGACGTGGGGTAACCATTGGGCAGGCAGCATCGTGGGTCTCGGTCTCCTGACCCGATTCTGATGAGGCGAATCCGGGGTGCATTGACCCTCATCAAGGCAAGTGCGGGCAGCAGAATCGAGACTGTCCGCATGACTCGCTCCCGCCTACTGCTCTGGATGATCCTGCCGTTGCTGGCCTTTGCGTTTGTGCTGGCTGTCACGTCGAAGTTCGCGGGCAAGCCGAAGATCCCGGTGGAACTCGCAGGCAGCCTGTGGCCGGTTGCCCGGCCTGTCAGTGCATTCAGTCTGCCGCGTGTGGATGGTGGTGCCTACACGGATGCCGATCTGCAGGGTCACTGGACACTGATGTATTTTGGCTTTCTCCAATGCCCGGATGTCTGTCCAACGACACTGGCCAGCATGGCGGCGCTTCGGCGGCGGATCGAGGCAGACCCGGGGTCAGTGGCTGTGCCCAGGTTGGTGTTCGTCACTGTCGATCCGGAAAACGACTCGGCATCGGCGATGGCCTCGTACACAGGTTTCTTTGACCCCAGCATTGTCGGTGTCCGCGCCGACCCTGCAGGCCTGCGAGGTTTCGCCGACCAACTGGGCGTGTTCTATGAGGAACAGATCGATGAGCGGGGTGTCCGCAGCATGGCGCACACCACGTCAGTCCTGCTGATCGATCCGTCCGGGCGCGGCGTTGCTGCGTTCTCCGCAACCCATGACCTGCGGGTGTTCGAACGCCAGTACCGGCAGATGCTCGAACATGTTTCATCACGGTGAGTGCTGGAGCCGAACTTGTCCGACTGAATGCAGTGGCCGCCCTCGCGCCGGAATTTGCCGGCACGGATCAGCGGTTGTTGATCCTCGAACCGTTCGGCAAACCCCGCCCGCCCAGCCACAACAGCGCTGCGAGCAACACGACGGCACCACCTTGATGGAGCGTACCGAGCCAGACCGGTACATGCAGCAGCAAGGTGGCGATGCCGAGTGATACCTGCAACAGGACGGCACCGAGCAACAGCCACATCGCTTGGCGCTGACTGCCCGACAGGGGCAAG
>JBEIPT010000022.1:0-18674 GCA_040376895.1 Lysobacteraceae bacterium
AACCATGCCGCCATACCAGGTCAGTGCCAGTTGGCTCTCCGACTCGGTATTGGCGTCTCCAGGCGGTGCACCTCGATCGGGAATCGGAATTTCTCCGGTCAACGTGCATTCTGTCGGCGTGGTTCTCCAGGCATACGCGCGGTTTCGGTACAGCGCCACAATGTGTTCCCCATCCGAGACCGGTTGCTCGATCGGATAGGAATCGACCAGGTTCACGTCCGAGTTGCGCCAGGCAAGCGGCTGGTTCACGGCTGCAACCGGCGGCGCCAGTTCACACAACCACTGCCACTCATTCGATGCCTGGCGACGGAAGACGTACATGCGCCCGTGGTCATCGATATCCTGCACATCGGCAAAGGATCCGATGATGGCCAGGTCACCCTTCAAGGTCGCTGTCTGGCCAAATGCTTCGAAAGCTTGAGGGGTCGGCGGCGTCAGGGTCTGGACCCGCGTCCAACCGGTCGGATCACGTCGATAAAGATGTGCTGCGCCGACGTCGCGAAGAGTCGCGTTGCCAGCCAACTGGTCGGTGCCAAAGGCTGTCGCCAGCATCCAGTCTCCATCAACGGACACCCACTTTCCGAAGTTGTCGCCCAGATACCCGTTGCCGTGTCGAAAGGTCTGCTCGATGACTGGCAGACCCGAATCCAGACGATACTGATACGTAGCACCCTGGCTGATGACCCGATCGAACGAAGCCAAGCGCGCCCCCATGAACAATCGCGAATCCTGAAACGCGAACGAAAATCCGGCATAACTCGACCTCAGTCGATAGACCGATGCCGACTGGGCCGCCGGGACCGGAATGGGGTCCGGCCCTGACCAGACCCCTGCGGTGGTCTGCCAATAGAGTGCCTGGACTCCGGCATTCGGGGTGACATACCCGGCAAGTTTGAGTTCAGCACCGTCGCTGACTGCAAAGCCGCGCAAGGGCGCCAAACCCGTCAAGGAGGGGCCGGTCGCGACGCTCGACCACAGTCCGCCCACTCTGCGGAACAGGCGCAACTCCGTGCTCGTTGCGGTAGCCAACAACCCACCATCGACGGCAAAGGGGTTGGAGGCGCCGAGACCCGTGTCGGCGTTCGACAGAAACTGGCCGATTGACCAGGTTCCACCGTTCTGATTGTAGAAATACAGATCACCATCCACACGCGCGACCAATTGCCCGTCCACGAAGGCCAACTCCGAGCCGAATCCCGACATGGATCCGCCGCCGGGGGGCTGAATGACCTGCTGCAGGGAAAACGTCGTGCCATTGAGCCGATACATGTATGCGCGATGGGTGCCTGGTTGACCCACTGCCAACCAGGTGCCGTCAAACGCCGTACTGATGCCGAATCCCGAGTCGGCCGTTTCAACAGGCGTGGTGATGGAACCATGCAAGCCCCAGCCCGAAGTCGTGCGCCGATAGATGCGAACTTCACCGATATCTTCGGCACCCGGCACTGAATGGTGCGGGTTTCCAACGATCAGCCAGGGATCCTTGAACGAAACGACCTTCCAGTTGCGACGGCTGCCGCGAAAGGCAGGAATTTCCAGAAGCGGGAACGAGTTTCGCCAGCCACTGGGCATACCTGCCTCACGCGTCCAGCGGCCTGCTGTGTCGCGTGCGAACACGAAGATTTCATCACCTCCGCCAAACCGACCTCGGGCCGGAATAATCACGGCTCGATCGCCGTCCAGGTGCACTGCGGCGCCCAAATTGTCGTAGATGTCGCCTTGATCGGCCTGAATCGGAATGGTGTCCTGCGCCGAAGCGCAGACAGACCCAAAGCCCGACAAAGCGAGTACGAAGAACTTGAACAAACGATCTCGAAACATCCGACACCCCACATGGCCGATGGATTTTGACTTTACCAGCACCAGGATCACGGGACGACCCATGCTGGCAAGCGGATACCCACGGCAAAACGGGTTGGCCCGATTTCCTGAATAGTCGATGGTGTTGGCCGATGAGAGGCTCAGACTGCTGGCCGCAAAGCAGCGATCACTCCCACTCGATCGTGGCAGGCGGTTTTCCGGAGATGTCATAGACCACACGCGACACGCCACGAACCTCGTTGACGATGCGTCGTGCGACGTGGTCGAGGAAGTCGTATGGCAGGCGCGCCCAATGGGCGGTCATGAAGTCGATGGTTTCGACGGCGCGCAGCGCGATGACGGGCTCATAGGCCCGGGCGTCGCCGACCACGCCGACGGAGCGCACCGGCAGATAGACCGCAAACGCCTGGCTGACCTTGTCGTACAGACCAAACTGGCGCAGTTCCTCGATGAAGATCGCATCGGCCTTCTGCAGCACGGCTGCGGCTTCCGCCTTGACCTCGCCGAGAATGCGCACACCGAGACCCGGACCCGGAAACGGATGCCGGTAGACCATGTCGCGCGGGAGTCCGAGTGCGACACCGAGGCGACGGACTTCGTCCTTGAACAACTCGCGCAGCGGTTCCAGCAGCTTGAGTTTCATGCGCTCAGGCAAGCCACCGACATTGTGGTGCGACTTGATGACGTGCGCCTTGCCGGTCTTGGCGCCGGCCGACTCGATGACGTCGGGATAGATAGTGCCCTGAGCCAACCATTTGACTCCGGAAAGTCTGTTCGACTCGGCTTCGAAAATTTCGACGAACAGGCGCCCGATGATCTTGCGCTTGGCTTCGGGATCTTCGACGCCGGCGAGTTCGCTGAAGTACCGAGGGCCGGCATCCACGCGGATGACCTTGACGCCCATGTTCGCGGCCATCATCTGCATGACCTGATCACCTTCGCCGTGCCGGAGCAGGCCGGTATCGACGAACACGCAGGTCAGACGATCGCCGATCGCACGTTTCAGCAAAGCGGCCACGACAGACGAATCGACGCCGCCCGACAGACCCAGCAACACGTGCTCGTCGCCGGTTTGCTCACGAATGCGGACAACACTGTCTTCGATGATGTGCTCGGCGGTCCACAGCGTCTGGCAACCGGCCACGTCGACAACAAATCGGCGCAGCAATTCGGTGCCATGAACGGTATGTGTGACTTCGGGGTGGAACTGCACACCGTAGTAACGACGTGCCTCATCGGCCATCGCGGCAAGCGGCAAGTCATGCGTGGCGGCCACTGCAGAGAATCCTTCCGGGAGCACTGTGACGCGATCGCCGTGGCTCATCCACACGCCGAACGAAGTGTCGGTTGCACCAACAGCCTGATGCGACGGCTGCTGTTGGCCCATCCACGATTCGCCCTCGCCCGTCGGTACGCTCGACGTTGTGGAGAGGCCATCGAACAAACGGCACGTGCCCGTGGGCGTGAGTTCCGCAAATCCGAACTCGCGGTTGTGCCCGCTCTCGACTCGACCACCCAATTGGACAGCCATGGTCTGCATGCCATAACAGATGCCCAGCACCGGCAAGCCGGAATCGAACACCACCTGCGGCGCACGCGGGGAATCGGTTTCGGTCGTCGACTCCGGGCCACCGGACAGAATGATGGCCTTCGGCGCAAACTTCGTGATGTCGGCCGGATCGTGATCCCAGGCCCAGATCTCGCAATAGACACCAATTTCGCGGATGCGACGAGCGATCAGCTGCGTGTACTGCGCACCAAAATCGAGGATCAGGATCTTGTCCTGGTGAATGTCTTGGGTCATGTCCTGGATTCCTTGCGTACGCGGTAGGTGAGACGACAGCGGGTCGAAGCGGTCAGCTCATCCGGTAATTCGGTGGTTCCTTCGTGATCTGCACGTCGTGCACATGCGACTCGCGTGTGCCGGCGCTGGTCACGCGCACGAACTGCGGCTTGGTGCGCATGTCATCGATCGTTGCAGCGCCGACATAACCCATCGACGACCGCAGGCCACCGACAAGCTGGTGCACGATGCTGCGCAGCGGACCACGATACGGCACACGACCTTCGATGCCTTCCGGCACCAGTTTGTCTGCGTCGGACGCGTCCTGGAAATATCGATCCTTGCTGCCCTGCTGCATCGCGCCGAGTGAGCCCATGCCGCGGTAACTCTTGTACGACCGACCCTGATAAAGCTCGACTTCGCCGGGCGCTTCCTCGGTACCTGCAAACAGGCCGCCGATCATCACCGTGCTGGCGCCGGCGGCGATCGCTTTTGCGACGTCACCCGAATAGCGAATGCCGCCGTCGGCAATCAGCGGAATATCGTTCTTCAACGCCTCGGCCACCATCGCGACTGCAGTCAGCTGCGGCACGCCGACACCGGCAACGATACGCGTCGTGCAGATCGAACCGGGACCGACACCCACCTTCACAGCATCGGCACCCACATCACGCAGCGCCTTCGCGGCATCACCGGTCACGATATTGCCGGCGATGACCTGAAGGCTCGGGAACTTGCGCTTGACCCAAGCAACACGGTCGAGCACCCCTTGCGAGTGCCCGTGTGCGGTATCGACGACAATCACGTCGACACCGGCCTCGACCAGTGCTTCGATGCGCTGCTCGGTATCACCACCTACGCCCACCGCTGCACCGGCGATCAATCGTTCGGCGGAGTCCTTGGCGGCATCTGGGTTGTCGCGCGCTTTCTGGATGTCCTTCACGGTAACGAGACCACGCAGTTGGAAGGCTTCGTTGACCACGAGTACCTTTTCAATCCGGTGACTGTGCATCCGCTGCAGAATTTCATCGTCGCTGGCACCTTCGTGCACGGTGACCAGACGTTCCTTGCCGGTCATGATGCGCGACACGGGATCATCGAGATGCGACTCGAATCGCAGGTCGCGACTGGTCACGATGCCGACGAGGCGATCGCCATCGACGACCGGCACACCCGAGATCCGTCGGGCACGCGTCAACGCGGCGACTTCACGAATGGTGGTGCCTGGCCCCACCGTGATCGGTTCACGGATCACGCCAGCCTCGAATGTCTTGACCAGCCGCACTTCGGAGGCTTGCTGGGCAATGCTCATGTTCTTGTGCAGGATGCCGATGCCGCCCAACTGAGCCATGGCGATGGCCAATGGCGCTTCGGTCACGGTATCCATTGCCGCGGCAACGATCGGAATATTGAGCGACAGCTGGCGCGAGAGGCGCGTTCTCAGCAGGACATCCCGCGGCAGAACGGTCGAATGGGCCGGCACCAGAGAGACGTCATCGTAGGTCAGTGCTTCCGTGAGAATGCGCATGGGCGTCAGCTCCAAGGAGGAAGCGCGACATTATAGCTTGTCGCCGACCGCCCGGCCGAACCCGGTTATGGCGATGTGCTGGCAGGCCCGGTGGTTGCCGCCTGCAGCCGATCCAGATCCAGACAGAACAGGCGGGCAAACTGCCCCTCGACACGCGCAGGTGCGCCGTCTGCGGGGTTCGTACCATCCAGATCGAGGCCAAATTGGCCATCCAAGAGCCAGCCATCGTCTTGCGCATCCAGGCGAACCTCGTCCAGATCACCGGGCAAAACGGCGCGAAATCCGGCCTCCAGCACCAGCCAGCCGCGTTCGACGGCGAATCCGCCGTCAGCGCGGGGCTGTTCCGGGACATGCAATACCAGTGCATCGTCAGGTTCGCGGACAAAAGTCAGGACAAACTGCCGCGAATTGGTTTCCGGGTCGCGCCGCAACAGACACGCTTCCTGCGGGTCTGCCAGAAACGGCTGTCCGACCAAGGTCAGCGTGAGCTCGGGCTTCGGCAATCCGCCGTCGTTTTCCGACACCTCCGCGAGGCGTTCGGGCCACTCCGGTTCGACCGGATCTGCCGGTGCCGGGTCTCCCGAACAGGCCGCCAGCAGGCCGGCGGCCAGAAGAGGTACCCACGCAACCCGCAGGCGGATCACTCGCCGATGGTCAGCAGCGAGGCATTGCCGCCCGCCGCCGTGGTGTTGATGGTCAGAGTCCGCTCGGTGACGAACCGGGCCAGGTAGTGCGGACCACCCGCTTTGGGACCGGTGCCGGACAAACCCTCGCCGCCGAATGGCTGCACACCGACGACCGCGCCGATCTGGTTGCGATTGACGTAGCAGTTGCCGACGCGTGCCTTGCCGGCAATCTTCTGCACCGTGGCATCGATGCGGCTGTGGACGCCGAGTGTGAGGCCGTAACCCGTGGCGTTGATCTGATCGATCACAGCATCAAGGTCCTTGGCGGCGTATCGCAGGACGTGCAGCACCGGACCGAACACTTCGCGCTTGAGCTGCGAGAGCGCCTTGATTTCGTAGGCCCGCGGCGCGAAGAAACTACCGTGCTGCGTACTGTCATCCAGCTTGATTGCCTTGATCAGCTGAGCTTCGCGGTCCATCCGTTCGGCGTGGCTGGTCAGCATGTTCATGGCGTCCTGGTCGATCACCGGGCCTACGTCCGTCGACATCAGCGCCGGGTCTCCGACCGTCACTTCGTCCATGGCGCCGGCCAGCATGTGCACGACCTTGTCGGCGATGTCTTCCTGCACCAGCAGGATTCGCGCCGCAGAACAACGTTGTCCAGCAGAGCCGAACGCGGCGCTGATGGCGTCCTTGACGAGCTGTTCGGGCAATGCCGAAGAATCGGCGATCAATGCATTCTGGCCGCCGGTTTCAGCGATCAGGACCGCGATTGCCGCATCACGTGCAGCCAAAGCCCGATTGATCGCCCGTGCGGTTTCAGTCGAGCCGGTAAAGGCCACACCGGCAATCCGCGCGTCCTTGGTCAGCGCCGCACCCACGGTCGCGCCGTCACCGGGCACCAATTGCAGAACCGCTTCCGGAATACCGGCTTCATGCAACAGACGGACGGCTGTATAGGCGATGAGATTGGTCTGTTCGGCCGGCTTCGCGATCACACAATTGCCGGTAACCAAAGCGGCTGCAACCTGGCCCATGAAAATGGCGAGCGGGAAGTTCCACGGACTGATGCAGACGAAGATGCCGCGTCCGTGAAGGTGCAGCTCGTTCGACTCACCGGTCGGACCAGGCAACTGCTCCGGCTGACCCATCAGCTTGCGCGCCTGGACTGCGTAATAGCGCAGGAAATCAACCGCCTCGCGCACTTCGGCGATGCCATCGAGCAAGGTCTTGCCGGCTTCCCGTGTACACAGTGCCATGAACTCCGGCATCCGTGCTTCGAGCAGGTCGGCGGCATGGTCCAGCAGCGCGGCGCGGGCTGCAACCGGACGTTGATCCCAATCGACCAGCGCAGCCTGGGCATTGTCGATGGCCTTCGCCACACCGAGCGCGTCAGCTGCGACCCACTCGCCGAGTTTCTGGCGGCGGTCCTGTGGCGATGTGATCGAAATGGCTGTGCCACTGGGGCTGTAACCCGGCACCAGCGGCGTGGCACGCGTGAACCGCGGCGCTTCGTTGATGCGGGCCGCGAGATCGCGGAGTTCGTTTTCGTTCGCGAGGTTGATACCCATGGAATTTTTCCTGTCAGCGCCATACAGCGCCATCGGCAACGGGATTTTCGGATGCGGAATGGATTGCATGTGACGCACGGTCAGAACTGGATCGGCGACCAGCGTGCGCGGGTCCAGTTTTTCGTCGACGATGCGATTCACGAAGCTGGTGTTGGCGCCGTTCTCGAGCAAACGACGAACCAGGTACGGCAGCAAATCCTCGTGCGAGCCGACTGGCGCGTAGACGCGGCAAGGCACGTCGAGATTCTTGGCACCGATCACCTCGGCATACAGGTCGGCACCCATGCCGTGCAATCTCTGGAATTCGAAAGGTTGACCCTTCGAATGCTCGAAGATGGCCGCAATCGTCTGCGCATTGTGCGTGGCGAACTGCGGATAGAACACGTCACCGTGCTCGAACAGCCGCTTGGCACAGGCGAGGTAGGACACGTCGGTGTTGGGCTTGCGCGTGAACACGGGATATCCGGCATAACCGTCTACCTGAGCCCGCTTCACTTCGGAATCCCAATACGCGCCCTTGACGAGCCGGACACACCAGCGACGACCGCAACGTTTGGCTTCGGCGGCGAGCCAATCGATGACCGGCAGCGCACGGCGCTGATACGCCTGAACGGCCAGACCGAAACCATTCCAACCACCGAGACTGGCGTCCTCGAAGACCTTTCGCATGATCTCCAGCGACAGCTCCAGCCGTTCAGACTCCTCGGCATCGATCGTGAGCGCAATACCCTGCGCCTTCGCCAACTGAGCCAGCGCAAGCACCTTGGGCGTCAACTCTGCGAACACACGCGCACGTTTGGCCACTTCGTAACGCGGATGCAGCGCCGAAAGCTTGACCGAAATCGACGGTGCATCGATGACATTGGCATGCGGGCCGCGCGCGCCGATCGCCTTGATCGCGGCCTGATAAGCCGTGAAATAGCGCTCGGCGTCGGCCGTGGTCAGTGCCGATTCGCCCAGCATGTCGAATGAATGGCGGTATGCACGACTTTCGCGAGCTTCCGAACGGTCCAGTGCCTCGTCGATCGTCCGGCCCATAACGAACTGGTGGCCCATGATGCGCATCGCCTGACGAACCGCCAGGCGCACGACCGGCTCGCCGGTCCGCGCCACGAGACGCTTGATCGACGACAGGAAGTTGATTCGCGTTTCTTCGCCCAGTTCGATGATCTTGCCGGTCAGCAACAGACCCCAGGTCGAGGCGTTGACGAACAGCGAGTCACTCTTTCCGATATGCGATTCCCAATTGGCATCACCGAGCTTGTCGCGGATCAGCTTGTCGGCGGTATCGGCATCCGGAATGCGCAGCAGCGCCTCGGCGACACACATCAACAGCACACCTTCCTCGGATGAAAGGTCGTACTGCCGCATGAAACTCTCGACGGCAGTCTTCTGGTCGGCTTTGGCGCGAACACGCTCGACCATCGCGACGGCACGATCTTCGATGCGTTTGCGAGTCTCGGTGTCGACGTCGGCACGCGCCAGCAGCTCCGTCATCAACTCGGTTTCATCGCGCACGAAGTATTCAGTCAAACGCCGCGCGATGTCGTCGCGTGTGTCGGCATGCAGTTCGGAGATCAGGAGCGTCGGGTTGGTCATAGTCTCTTCTCCGCCGTACCTCGGCGGGCCGACCGGCAGTTTAAGCGACTCCTCAGACGAAAATAACCCCTCGCTGTTTGTATTCGCGGCGAGATCAATGACACCGAGGCCTCAAACCGCCTCCAGCTAGCCGTCCGCCAACGTGCAAGGGGCTCCGAATGGGGTTTCGTTCCGGACTCAGGTCAGTTGCAGTCCGGCTGTCGCGTCAATCCGACGGATCTTTACCGTCGTGGTCATCCACGAGATCACACTTCCCCTTCCTGTCCAGGAACTCAGGAGTTCCGACCTGAAAGCGTTCCCGCAAGACCGGGTGTTTCCGAGCGACAAAATCCAGAGCACTGGCAGTATCTTGTCGGTGCCCGACTGCAATCGCACGCAAATCCGGCTTCTCGAAAAAGAACAAGTCGCCGAAATAAATGACCTGCCCCGCCTCAACCCGGATCGCCGGGACATCACGACACAGCGGATAGACCTGCTCAACGAGAGTCAGGCCCACTTGGCGACGTTCACCAGTCACACTGGTGAGCGCCACCCACTCGCCAGCCTTTGCACGCCCGATGACGTAGCCGTCAATTGGCAAACCCCGGTATCTGACGGGCTTGAACATCGTCTCCTTGTACACATCTTCGCGAGTCCGCTTGATCGGAAAGAAGTTCGACATCAGATGCGCAGGCTTCACACCGAAAATGAAGATCCCCTCTGTCCTGGGGTCGAACTCGCCTTCATACAACTGGGCGACCGCCATGGGCACGAGCCCTATGGTGAGCAACAGAACGCCTACGAATTGCTTCAGCATACTCATCTCCGGATGGACCTTTCGATCAGCGCAAGTTTATCAGGGGCCTGCTCTGCAGGCAGCCCGACCGAATGATTCAGCTGCTGCAATGACCCCGAATTCGGAACCTGAAGATGCAATCAGGCTTGACGCACCACGGCCCCGACGACGTTCGAATGTATCGTGTTGATTCGACGCGTTGATGCGTCGTACGCGCCAGCGTGCCTGCCCCACCCTGCTAGACTTGCGACTTCATTTTCTGACCGTTCATGACCCGCGCCTTCGTCCACCTCAATGTCCACAGCGAATACTCGCTGATCGACTCGACGATCCGCGTCGACGACCTCGCGCGGGCGTGTGCCAGTGCCGGCATGCCGGCCGTGGCGTTGACGGACGACTCCAATTTCTTCGCGCTGGTGAAGTTCTATGGTGCCTGCGAAAGTGCGGGCATCAAGCCGATCATCGGTTGTGACCTGTGGATCGCGGACGGCACCGAGCAGAGCCGTGTCACCACGCTGGCGCGCAATCGCGCCGGTTACCTGCGCCTGTCGCGGCTGCTTTCGGATGCCTACCGGCAGCGCGGCAAGAGTGAGCGCGTGATGGTCCCGAGAGCGGAACTGCTTCTGGCCAGCGCCGATCTGTTCGTGCTCTTGGGCGACCGATCCGATGTTGGCCGTGCCAACGATCCGGAACGGGCCGGGCAACTGTTGTCCGAATGGCAACGTGCGTTCGATGACCGGGTCTACCTGCAGGTCGCCAGACTCCAGCGCGGACCACGCGAAGATCAGGCCAACACGCAGTTGTTGCACATGGCAAGTCGCTTCGATCTGCCGGCGCTGGCAGTGAACGACGTGCGCTTCACGGCGCGCGAGGATTTCGAAGCGCATGAAGCGCGTGTGTGCATTGCCACCGGACGTGTGCTCAATGACCCGAAGCGGCCGCGCGACTACACCGCCGAGCAGTACCTGAAATCGCCGGCAGAGATGGCGGAACGATTCGCCGACTGTCCGGTGCTGCTCGACAACGCGTTCGAACTGGCCAAGCGTTGTAATGTCGAGCTGTCGTTCGGCAAGTACTTCCTGCCGGCCTATCCAGTACCGAAGACACACACACTGGAAACGTTCATCCGCGAGCGCGCCGAACTCGGCCTGGACAAGCGCCTCGCGATTCATCCCCCCAGCGGGGGTCGCACCGAAGACGATTACCGGTCACGCCTGAAAATCGAGCTCGACGTCATTGTCTCGATGGGCTTCGAAGGGTACTTCCTGATCGTTGCCGACTTCATCAACTGGGCGAAGGACAACGACATTCCGGTCGGCCCCGGCCGCGGTTCCGGTGCCGGCTCGCTGGTCGCCTTCGCGCTCAGCATCACCGACATCGACCCGTTGCCGCTGGATCTGCTGTTCGAACGTTTCCTGAATCCGGAACGTGTGTCGATGCCCGACTTCGACATCGACTTCTGCATGGAAGGTCGTGACCGCGTCATCGATTACGTCGGCCAGAAATACGGTCGCGACAAGGTCTGCCAGATCATCACCTACGGCACGATGGCGGCCAAGGCCGTTGTCCGCGATACCGGCCGTGTGCTGGGCATGGGTTATGGCCATGTCGACTCGATCGCAAAACTGATTCCGAACACACTCGGCATCACGCTCGACAACGCAGTCAAGGAATCTCCCGAACTTGCGGCCCGAATCGAAACCGAAGACGACTGTGCCCAGCTGATCGAACTGGCACGCAAGCTTGAGGACCTGACGCGCAACGCCGGCAAACATGCCGGTGGTGTGGTGATCGCGCCGACCGCGCTGACTGATTTTGCGCCGCTTTACTGCGTCGAAGAGTCCGATGGCATGGTCACCCAGTTCGACAAGGACGACGTCGAAAAGGCCGGTCTCGTCAAGTTCGACTTCCTCGGCCTGCGCACACTGACCATCATCGACTGGGCCGTGAAGGCGATCAACGCCAAACGCCGGCTGACCGGCGAAGAACCGCTCGACATCACGAAGATTCCGGTCGGCGATACCCAGACCTACACTCTGCTGAAGAGTGGCCAGACCACTGCCGTGTTCCAGCTCGAATCACGCGGCATGAAAGAACTGATCCGCAAGCTTCAGCCGGACAATTTCGAAGACATCGTGGCACTCGTCGCGTTGTTCCGTCCCGGCCCGCTGCAGTCGGGCATGGTCGACGACTTCATCGCCCGCAAACACGGCAAGGCGGTGGTCAGCTACCCGCATGCGTCACTGGAGCCGATCCTCAAGCCGACCTACGGCGTGATCGTCTACCAGGAACAGGTCATGCAGATCGCGCAGGTGCTGGCCGGCTACACGCTCGGTGGTGCCGACCTGCTGCGCCGCGCGATGGGCAAGAAAAAAGCCGAGGAGATGGCGCAGCAGCGCGCGATCTTCGAGGCCGGCGCAAAGGACAACGGGGTCGATCCGGACCGCGCCCGCGGCATCTTCGACCTCATGGAAAAATTTGCCGAATACGGCTTCAACAAGTCGCATTCGGCAGCCTATGCCATGGTCACGTATCAGACCGCCTGGCTGAAGGCGCACTACCCGTCCGAGTTCATGGCTGCGGTGTGTTCGTCGGACATGGACAATCAGGAAAAGTTGGTCAACTTCCTGGACGACGCTCGCGCAATCGGCTTGAACGTGTTGCCGCCGGACGTCAACGAATCGGTGTTCATGTTCCGTGCGACCGGGCCCGCTGAGTTCCGCTACGGACTGGGTGCCATCAAGGGTGTCGGCCAGCAGATCTGCGAGATGATGGTCGAGGCTCGTGGTCGCGGTGGTGCCTATACCGATCTGGCCGACCTGTGCCGTCGCCTCGATGCGCAAAGGCTCAACAAGCGTGTACTCGAGGCATTGATCTACAGCGGTGCGCTGGATTCGCTCGGACAGACACGCGCCAGCCAGATGAACTATCTGCCTGAAGCCGTTCGTGCCGCCGAGCAGGAATTGCGGAATCATCAGGCCGGTCAGACTGATATTTTCGGAACTGCCGCGGCCACGCCGATGGCCCCCCCGATCGAACCACTGCCGGAATGGCCGCTGCTGCGGCGACTGCATGGCGAGCGGGAAACGCTGGGCTTTTTCCTCAGCGGGCACCCCGCCGACGCCTACCGTGATTGGCTCAAGCAGCTGACGACTTGCCCGATCGGACAGATCGAACAAGCCTGGCTTCGTGGCCAGAACCAGACGGAGCGCAATCGCGGCCGACTGGAATTGCCGATCGTGCTCGGTGGTGTGGTGCCGGCTGGCTTGCGCCGACGCGGCGATACGATGGCATTTGCGGCACTCGAAGATGCCGGTGGCCGAATCGAAATTGCGCTGTACCGCGACACCATCAACGACTTCGGCAGCCTGCTGTCGAAAGACGAGTTGGTGATCGTTGAAGGCGGTTTGTCGCCCGATGAATTCAGTGGCGGCTTTCAGCTCAAGGCGAAACGTGTCTACACCCTGGCGCAGGCGCTGGAACGTTTCGCCCGCGGCTTGCGCATTCGCCTGAACGGCGTTCGTGCCGACTTCCCGGATCAACTTGCGATGGCGCTCAAACCCAGCGCAGGCGGCAGTACGCCGGTACGTCTGTATTACGCCCGAAACGATGTGGCGACCGAGCTGAACCTCGGGGAACGCTGGCGAATGCGCGTTCTGCCGGAGCTGATCGACAAGCTCAAGGGATTACCCGGCGTGGATGACGTCGAACTGATCCTCGGTCGGGCGACGAGCGGCAGCAGCACACAGAGCGCCAACAAGGGCGGCGACTGATCACCTGATCACCTGATCATCCGATCTCCCGACGCTCGGATCACTCCGGCGCGCGCAACCGCAACCACTGCCCCGGTTTGATCAAGGCACGTTTGCCGAGCCCGTTCCAATCAACCAATTGCTGCACACGCAATCGATATCGTTTGGCGATGTGCCAGAGCGTGTCACCTTGGCGCACCCGATACTTCTCGCCAGCAGGCTCCGCCAACGCCACCGGTTGCGGAACGCCGCTGCCGGTCGGCAACCAGACGCGTTCCCCGCCCTGCCGGTTGATGGCTGTAAACAAGGCCCACTCCAGCCCCGTCTGCGCGACCATTGCTCGCTGTTGTTCGGGATCACTCAGCGCCACCCGTTGCCAGCGTGCACTGACCGCACGCGGCAGCGGCGCCAGACCGGCGATCAGGTCATCCCTGGCGTGAGCGGGAACCATCAGTCGGTAGCCCGGAAAACCCGGCGTGTGGGTTCCGAACAAGCCGGGATTGAGCTTCTTGAGCGCACCTGGATCGATCACCAGCAGATGTGCGAGAAACTCGATCGGCCATGACTCCGGCAGTTCGACCGACGCCACTGCACGCGTTTCATCGATGACCGGCAGCTGCAGATTGAAGCGCTCGGGCTGGTCGATCAGACACCCCAGCGATCGCAGCTTTGCATAGTGTTCGATCGTGATCGGGCTGAGTCCGCGCGGCTCGGGCAAGCGACTGCCTTTGGGCCCTTTCAGCGCATTCTTCACCCGATATTCGCCGGCGTTGAACGCCATGTTGACCAGCTTCCAGTCGTCGTTGAACTGCACGCGCAAGTGCGTCAACAAGGCCATGGCGGCATGGGTCGCTTGAGCATAATCAAGCCGACCGTCGTATTGCGTCTTCATCGGTGCGCCAAAACCACGCGCAGTCTGTGGCATCAACTGCCAGATTCCGGCAGGTCGTTCGCCGCGGCTGCGATGCGGAAAATAGGTGCTTTCAACGATCGGCAGAAACACGAAGTCCACCGGCAGGTCGGCAGCTCGCAATTCAGTCGCCACGTACTGCATCAGGGGCGAAATCTGGTCGAGTGTCTGCTGGAATCGTTGCGGATAACCGGCATACCGTTTGGTCCAGTGGCGGCTTTGGTGATCTTCGTCGGTGCACCGCGTGAATTGAAGCTCACTACGGAGCCCAGCCCAGAAATCCAGAGGTGGTGCAGCCACATCCGGGGATTGATCGGTGGAGGGCTCCATTCCGTCCGAAAGGATGGGCGGCTCAGTCGGCAACGGTTCTGCTGCGTCAGCCCCGGACGGGTTGCCCTCCGAGTGTGGCGCCGGCGTTGCTGATTCATGCACAGGTGCAGGACTGTCGTTCGGCGAATCCGCCGGCGACCGTTTCGGTGTGCCGGCACACGCCGCAAGCAGCAGCATGACCGGCAGCGCCAATCCACGCAGAAGTTCAGTGTTTCGCCACATAGGAATTTTTCCAGGTACGGATCGCCTTGAACGTGGCTTCGGCATGTTCGAGGGCTACGCCGGCGTGTGCGGCGGCACGCGTACGCAGTCCAGACTGGTCGGTACGCAAGAATGGATTGCTCGCCAATTCGTCGGCGAGCCGCATCGGCACGGTCGGAAGACCTGCCGCACGAGCCACACGCGTAGCTCGATAACGAGCCTGCAAGACTTCGTTGTCGGGCTCGAGTTCGAGCGCAAAACGAAGATTGTCGAGAGTGTATTCGTGTGCGGCGCAGATCCGCGTGTCGCCCGGCAGCGACGCGATGCGCTGGAGGCTATGAAACAGGTTTGCCGGATCACCTTCGAACACGCGCCCGCAACCACCGCCGAACAAGGTGTCGCCCACGAACAGCGTGTCGTCGAAACGGTATGCCAGGTGCGTCCGGGTATGCCCCGGCACGGCCCACACGGCGCAACTCAGGCGCAGTGCCGGCACATGGATCACATCACCCTCCTGCACAAGATGTTCCGCCGGGACCCGAGGGTCGTCCGGCCCGAACACCGGGCAATCCCATGCCGACTTCAGCTCTGCCACGCCACCGACATGATCCGGGTGATGATGCGTGAGCAGAATCGCTTCCAGCGTTAGGGACTGGTTCGCCAATGCCGCCGAGACTACGGTGGCGTCGCCCGGGTCAACGACCAGAGCAGAACCACCGCAGGCAACAAGCCAAAGATAGTTGTCGTCGAATGCCGGCAACCCACTGACCAGGACGTCTGGACGCAGGTGGAACTGGGGCATTCGCGGGTCGGAAGTGGTCATGCAATATGAGTCAGCAGAAGTGCAAGGCTGTGTTCGACCTTCGTTTGTATCACAATCGCACTTTCCGGCTTGTTCACCAGAATTCAGATCCTCCTGCCACCGTGCCCAGTATTGTCATGCCTCCCATCGCCCGACTGCTCGCCGAGGAAACGGTGGTGCTGGCCGACGCATTGCCGGCGCACGACCGCATCCTCTGGATTTCGGCGTTTTCCGGCCGCGACAGCGACAGGCGTGATTGTCTCCATCTGCACTCCGAAGATCCGACCAGCCTCAACGGCAGCCTGCGTGCGCCGATTGATGCCTGGCCATTCCGCGACCGCTGTTTTGACCAGGTTGTGCTGCAGCACACGCTCGACTACTCGCCGCTGATCGCCGTGGTGGTCGCTGAAGCACTTCGTGTACTGAAACCCGAGCGCGAATTGTGGATCACCGGATTCGGCCCCTTCGGCTGGCAACGAATCCGCCTTGCACTGGCTGGTGATGGCGGCAGGCGCCTGCGCCCACCGCGGCTGGGGCACCTGCGCGCGTTGCTCGCAAGTCATGGCTGCGTCGACCTCGATGCGTCACGCCTGGGCACCCAACCGGGCCCTGCACGGGCACATGAATTCACCGGCCGATATTTGTTGTGTGCGCGAAAGCGCGAGATCAGACCCATCCATGGCGCGCGTCGCGTTCGCGCGCTGAAACCGAAAGCGGGCGCCTGGTCGCCTACCACCAGGGAAGCAGCATGACGCAGGAGTTGGTTGAAGTGTTCACGGATGGCGCGTGTTCGGGTAATCCGGGCCCGGGTGGCTGGGGCGTGCTGTTGCGATTCAAGGGGCAGGAGCGCGAGTTGTCGGGCGCCGAGCCCGATACCACGAACAACCGCATGGAAATGACCGCCGTACTGATGGGCTTGCGAGCACTCAAGCGTGATTGTGCCGTGCGCATCACCAGTGACTCGCAGTACGTCATTCGCGGAATCCAGGAGTGGCTGCCGAACTGGCGCCGCAACGGTTTCCGCACAGCCAGCAAGAAGCCGGTAGCGAACGAAGACCTATGGCGGGCACTCGATGAGGAAGCCCGCAAACACCGGGTCGAATGGCAATGGGTTCGCGGCCACAGTGGCCACGCCGAGAACGAACGGGTCGACGAACTGGCGCGCATCGCCATAGAAAAAATGCAGGGATCCCGCTGATGCGGCAAGTGGTACTCGATACTGAAACCACCGGTCTGGATGCCGACAAGGGGCATCGTATCGTCGAAATCGGCTGCGTTGAGTTGATCGAACGTCGGCGCAGCGGCCGCGAGTTCCACCGGTACCTGAATCCGGAACGTGCAACCGATGCCGGCGCCTACGCCGTGACCGGCTTGTCCGACGAATTCCTGCGCGACAAGCCGAAGTTCCGCGAAGTCGCCGACGAATTCCTGGCATTCATCGACGGTGCCGAGCTGATCATCCACAACGCGTCGTTCGACCTGAGCTTCCTGAATCAGGAGCTGAACCTGCTTGGGCGCCAGGACAGGCGGGTGCAGGAGCGTTGCCAGATTCTCGACACGCTGGCGATGGCGCGTGAAAAGTATCCGGGCCAGAAGAATTCACTGGATGCGCTGTGCAAACGGCTCGGTGTTGAGTCATCGCACCGCACGCAGCACGGTGCCTTGCTCGACGCGAACCTGCTGATCGAGGTCTACCTGTCGATGACGGCCGGCCAGGGCGAGATCCTGTTTGCCGGAGGTGATCCGGACACCGAACATCGAGGCACCCTGGAGTCGGTGCTGCCGAGCCAGCTGAAACTGCGGGTTCAGCTTGCCTCCGGCGACGAGCTCAACGCCCATTTGGCGCGACTCGCAGGCATCGACAAGGTCAGCAAGGGCAAATGCGTCTGGAAGGCTCTGGACGGCGCCTGAAACCACCGCTGGCGGAGTTCCGGGCACCTCGTCAGGCCTGAATTCGCGGACCGATTCGGCAATTTGCGCCACGGAATGATGGTGAACTCGTCAAGAACCCTTTCACACTCTGCCCAATTTGGCATAATCGAAGCATTGCGCCGCCCCTTGCGGCGCGAATCCACCTCAGATCGGGGAGACGCATATGCGGGTCTTGGGCATCAGTTGCATGTTGGCGCTGTTCGCGCCTGTCGTTCTGGCGCAGCAATCGGTGGCCGACGTGGCCGCGCACAAGCATCTGGGCGTAGCCACGTGCGCCAGCAGCGTTTGCCATGGCCAAACCAAGACACCAAAAGACGCCAAAGTGCAGATGAACGAGTTTGCGCTCTGGCAGGAATTCGATCCGCATGCGAAGTCCTATGATGTTCTGTTGAACAACGACTCCAAGGCAATCGCACGCAAACTCGGAATCGGCCCGGCCGAAGAAGCGAAGATCTGTCTCGATTGCCATACCGACAACACGCCGGCCGAAAAGCGTGGCGAACAGTTCCAGATCGATGATGGCGTGGGCTGCGAAGCCTGCCATGGCGGCGCCGAGAACTGGATCGCATCCCACACGAAAGCGAACCACGCCGACAATCTGGCGGCCGGACTGTTTCCGACCGAAGACCCGGTGAAGCGCTCGGAACTGTGCCAAAGCTGCCATGCCGGCACCCGTGACCGCATGATTACCCATCGGATCATGGGCGCCGGACATCCGCGCCTGTCGTTCGAGCTGGACACGTTCACGTGGCTGCATCCGCATTACACGGTCGACGCCGATTATGAAGAGCGCAAAGGCCGGTTCGACGGCGTGCGTGACTGGGGCATCGGCCAAGGCCAGGCAGCCGTGAATCTGCTCGACATCCTGACCGATCGCAAGGTCGGCTGGCACGGCATCTTTCCGGAACTCGTCCTGTTCGACTGCCATGCCTGTCATCGCCCGATGTCCGGCAAACAGTGGGGCCCTCGCCAAGGCACCGGCCTCGGACCGGGGGTTGTTCGCCTCAACGACGCCAACCTCGTGATGTTCCGCCACGTCCTGGC
>JBEIPT010000419.1:0-3367 GCA_040376895.1 Lysobacteraceae bacterium
CGCAGGGTATGCCGACCACCTCGTGTGGCCAAGGCCCAAGCGTCGTCAACGGCATTCGTTACTACAGCTGGGGCGGCACTTCCGTGCTGACGAACGTGTTCGACGCCTCCGACCCGATGCTCGGCGCAGGCGCTCTGTTCTTCGGCTTCGAACAGAACGATGGTCTGGTCGGCAAATGCTCCTCGCATCTGGGTGTGGTCCTGCGCGATGATTACGGCTGGAACCATCTCGATGAGGTCAACCAGGTCTTCGGCCTGCGTGGGCTGTTCAGCTCGAGTCCGGTGTCCGTGATTCGTGCCCATGCCAACCGATTGAAGAATGCCGGACTCTGATCCAAAGATTTTGAACGCTGCACCGGCCCGGCTTCGCCCGGGCCGGATTTTTTTGTACGCCGTGTTGTTCTTTGTGCTGCTGATGGTCGGGTCGGTTGTTTGGAAACTGGCCACGATGCGGGAAGAGCCAGTACCTGAAGCAGTCGTGCAAGCGCTGTCGACGGCAGTCCCGGCAACACCACATGGCGACTCACACTCGTCGACAGCACCGGTATCGCCCCCTGCTGAAGTCGCTGTCGACCCGCCCACAGCACTAGCCGCCGACCTGGCACCGCCATCGTTGCGTGGCACGGAAGTCGACGGTCACGTGACGATCCAGGACGGCCGAGTTGTACCCGACGTCGCCCTCCGACGATTGTTCGACTATTTCCTCAGCGCACTCGGCGAATTGTCTCCGGCGCAAATCCGGGCGTGGCTCGAAGCGCATGTGCGAGAACGATATGGCGTTGCTCTGGTCCCCGAAGTACTCGATGTTTTCGATCGTTACGTGACGTCGCTGCAAGCTGCAGAACGACTGGACTTTGCAGGCCAGGATCTGCGCCAGCGCCACGATCGGATCTTGTCTCTGCGCGAACGTCTGCTCGGCAAGGATCTCGCCGAAGCGTTCTACGGTGCCGAGGATCGATACCTGCGTTATACGCTGGATCGGATGGATGTATTGCGTGATGCCTCATTGACCGTCGATGAGCGCACCAGGAAACTGCAAACACTGACGGAGTCGCTGCCCGAAAGTGAACGGCAACTCCAGATGGACAGCACGCTGGGTGTGCTGGTTGACGAACAGACCCGACAACTCGAAGAGTTGGATGCCGATGCCGCAGACCGCTTTGCGGAACGTGAGGCGCTGGTCGGCAAAGCTGCCGCGGAACGATTGGCGACCCTCGATTCCGAACGGGCCCAATGGCAACAGCGCGTCGACCGCTACAAAGCTGCCTGGTCAGCGATCCAGAACGATCCGAGCCTCGATTCGGCAACACGTGCCGCGCGTATCCAGGCCCTGCTTGTTTCCAGTTTCGATGAGACCGAACGGCGCAGGATCGAATCACTCCAGGCGATCGGGCAGCTTTGAAAGGCTGTTGAACCGTGGTGATGTCCGGATTTGGCGCAACTTCCCGTTTCGGGTTCAATGAGCGCTGTCCTCATTGCCCGGAACACGTCCATGTCGATCTACTCGTTGAAGCCGAAGTTCCAGAACCTGTTGCGTCCGATCGTGCGCGGCCTGTTTGCCGCGGGCGTCACGGCCAATCAGGTCACTGTGCTGGCCGCACTCGTTTCGATTGTGCTGGGCCTTGGACTCTATTTCGGATCACTCCCGCGGATCTGGTTCCTCGCCATTCCAGTCTGGTTGTTCCTGCGAATGGCGCTGAACGCCATCGACGGCATGCTGGCTCGCGAGTTCGGACAACAGTCGCGACTGGGCGCCTATCTCAATGAACTGACCGATGTGCTGTCCGACAGCGCGCTGTACCTACCATTCGCACTGATCACACCATTCAACGGGTTCTGGGTCGGTGCGGTGATCCTGCTCGCCGCCGTCAGCGAACAGGCCGGGGTGTTGGGCCAGGTAATCGGTCGCAGTCGCCGTTACGACGGCCCAATGGGCAAAAGTGACCGCGCCTTCGTTTTCGGCGCGCTCGGGCTCGCCGTCGCCACAACCGAATCGCTCCCGGAAGCCCTGAAGTGGCTGATGCCGATACTGGCCGTCGCAATCGTATTGACCTTGGTGCGCCGTGTGCGCGCCGGGCTGGCGGATACGGCATAAACGATCCACCCATCCCTACTGAGACCATTGTGCAAACGACCATTGAATCGACGTTCGAAACCCATGACGGCCTGGCGCTCTTTTACCGTGCGCGCGGGCCCGAATCTGCACGCGGTGCAATCGTCTTGCTGCATCGTGGACATGAACATTCGGCACGCATGTTCCATCTCGCCGATGAAATGGGTCTGGGCGATTTTGGGTTTTTTGCCTACGACGCCCGCGGATTGGGTCGCTCACCGGGTGTCCGCGGCGATGCACCCGACTTCGGCACGCTTGCGCGTGATCTGGACACCTTCATCACACATCTGGAAACCGTGCATGGTGTTGCGCGTACCAATGTCGTGGTCGTGGCCCAGAGTGTGGGTGCCGTGGTCGCAACAACCTGGGCGCACGATTACGCGCCGAAGATCCGCGGACTCGTGCTCGCCTCGCCCGCCTTCTCGGTCAAACTCTACGTGCCGTTTGCCCGTCAGGGTCTGGCTTTGATGCACAAGCTGTTCGGCAATTTCTTCGTGAACTCGTACGTCAAGCCGCAGTTCCTGACGCATGATCCCGAACGGATCAAGAGTTATGGGCAGGATCCGCTGATCACGCGCCCGATTTCGGTTCGTATCCTGCTGGGCCTTTATGAAGCGGCCGATCGGGTGGTCAGTGATGCCCAGGCGATCACGCTGCCGGTGCAATTGCTGGTATCGGGCGCCGACTGGGTTGTTCGGCACGAACCCCAGCACAGCTTCTTCGACCGCCTGCCGCATCCACGCAAACAGAAACTCGTGTTTCCGCGGTTCTACCACGACACACTCGGCGAGAAAGATCGTGCGCCCGCCGTCAAGGCCATCCGCGACTTCATCGAAGGTCTGTTCTCTGATGCACCGGAGCGACTGAACCGACTCGATGCACATGAACGCGGCGCGACATTCGATGAAGCGCAGGCTCTGGCGCGTCCGCTGCCCTGGTATTCGCCGCGGGCATGGTACTGGGCCGCCACCCGCGCCTCACTGAAGTTCGGTGCCTTGCTCAGCAAGGGTCTCGCACTCGGACAGAAGACCGGCTTCGATTCAGGTAGCACCCTCGACTACGTCTATCGCAATCAAGCGCAAGGCTTGCCGCTCGTCGGCACGCTGATCGACCGTACCTATCTCGACTCGATCGGCTGGCGCGGGATCAGGTTGCGCAAACAGAACCTGCAGGAATTGCTGGTGTTGGCTGCGGCAAGACTCCGTGCTGCGGGGAAGCCGGTGCGCATCATGGATATAGCCGCCGGACACGGCCG
>JBEIPT010000243.1:0-5890 GCA_040376895.1 Lysobacteraceae bacterium
CGCCCGAAGCGTGTTCTGAGCATTGACGAACCGTCGCCGGTTGCTCAGGTCATCATGGGTCAGCAGCACCTGCGCACAGGGCATGTCGAAGAACGGCGCCCATGCGGCCATCAACTGCGCTTGCCCGATGGCTGCCAACGCCTGTTTGCCGGCCATGCTCGACTGGACGTTCGGCTCCTGACGAAGCCGGGCGCGACCCGCCGCGACAGCTCCGGAAGACACCAGAATGATTTCACGCCCGAGTGCGCGCAAGCGCGTGATCAGGGACGCAATCCGCAGCAGATTTTCCTTCTTCAGCGCCCGACCATCGGGCGCCAGCAGGTTGCTGCCGACTTTGATGACAACTCGTTTCCAGGGACTCATCGACACACGCACTGCGAAAATGATCCACCGAGGCTACCGCCAAGCGGTCGAGTCCGGAATCGACTTGCGGAGATAAGCAATCAGCCAGTCCCGAACCGGTTCGTCACGTCACGCCGAACAAGGCCTTCACCGAAGGGCGAACCAGAACGATGATCGTGAAGACACCGAGGACAGTACCGAGCGGCATGAACAGGCAGGCAATGGCCGCAATCACAAGGCAATAAGTGTGGGATTTCCGCTGTTTGAGACATTGCCCGGCACGGAAAATCAGGAACGCGATCAGCTCCCCGAACAGCACGAAACCGCCGCCGATCAGAATGAAGAACCAGCCGAGCATGGCTTCGTCGCCGCCGTTTGCCGCCCCGTTCGATGGCATCACGCCGGTGAGCACCGCAATGCCCATGCCGACATGCAGCAAGGGGAACAACGAGAACAGCGCGATGAATCCGGCGACCACATAATGAAAGATGGCCAGCAGTCGAAGGTGTTCGAGGTCCTTCGCGTCTGCGCCGGGAACCGGGGTTTGGGTGCTCATCGTCAAGTCTCCGCGTAACGGCGCAACAGGCCGGATTGGGCACGATCCAGGAAATCCAGAGCCGGGCCGGAGCCAAGCCGCTCGCGCACCAGACGGCGCGCTGTCGCCACATCGTAGAGCAATTCGCGCAACAGCGGGTCACGCACCAGGCTCTGCAACCAGCCGACCACCGCCAGACGTTCGCCTCGGGTGACCGTGTCGACACGATGCAGATGACCGGTCGGATAACAGATCACGCTTCGAGCCGGCAACTTGAACGCCTGCTCACCACCGACGTGCTCGAAGACAAGTTCGCCGCCGTCGTATTCGGATGGTTCAGCCAGGAACAAGGTGAAGCTCAGATCCGAACGCAACTGGTTCGGATAACCCATGATCGGTGCGTCAACATGCGCCCGGTAGAACATGCCCGGGCCATAACGGTTGATCATCACCGCCGCCATGGTGCGTGGCAGCGCTGCCGACTGCAGTGCCTGATGACGGGCCAAGGCCCGGTGCACAAGCTCCGTGATTCGCTGCATGGCCGGATTGTCGGCTGTGATCTCGCGATTGTTCTTGATGCCGACCAAGGCCTTGCCGGCAGTACGGGATCCATCATCGAACTGCGTTTCGGCGATCCAGGCCAGCAATTGCCGGTGTTCCGACTCGGTGATGATCTCTGGGAAACACAGGATCACGACACTACCGCTCCGTCAGGTCTCGACATGACGGCGCAACAGGTTCGCATACGACTTGTTGAGCAACTCGAACGCGCGACTGTTGCCCTCTGCGGCATGAACGAGTGTGCGAGCCTGAGCGAGGTCATGAAGCAAGGCGCGTATTTGCGAATCACGCACCAGACTTTGCAGCCACCCGACCACAACCAGTCGCTCACCCTGCACTACTGGACTCAGTCGCTGGGTGATGCCACCGGGACAGACCAGCAACGAGCGCGCAGGCACCTTCCATGAGCGCTCGCCGGCATCCTCATCCAGTTGAAGCGCTCCGCCCTCATAGGCTTCAGGCTCGTTCAGAAACAGGGTGAACGCCACATCGCTGCGCAACAGCGACCGTTCGCCCATCAAGGGCTCATCGGCCAACAGTCCTGCCGGCATACCCGGCAACAATCGCGACAGACGCACGCCGGCGAGTGCTCTGGGTTGAATGGCGTCGACAAAATCGGTCCGCCTCGCCAGCGCGGCGGTCACTATGCGGCTGGTCTCGCCCATGGCTCCGGACTGGCCGGCAACGGCGCGTGCCAACAAGTCGAGCAGCACACGCTGCTCTTCAGGGGTGATCAGGTTGGCGAAGTTCAGCACCATGATGGTCGTCCCGGCTCAGCGCCGGAACATCGCGATCATGGTGAGGTCGTCGTATTGCGTGACGTCGCCGAGCACTTGACCGACCGCAGTCAGCATGGCTTCGATCGACTGCCCGGCAGATCGCGACTGCGCAAACACGTATTGGACGCGGGGCAGGCCAAACGGCTCGCCACTCGGACCCTGGGCTTCATCCAGGCCATCGGTATAGAACAGGACTCCATCCCCACGATGCAGTTCGAACACCTGGTCGGTGTACGGCGTCATGTGCATCGTGCCGAGTGCTGGCGCGATCGCCAGATTCGGGATTTCAATGGTGCCGTCGACACGACGGATCAAAGGTGGCGGATGTCCGGCCGTCGCGATTTTCAGCAGCCCCTTCGCCGGATCAAGCGACGCGACCGAGATCGTCACGAACATGCCCGATTCCATTTCGTCGCGGATCTGGTTCTGCATCTGCGTCAGCAGATCGGCGGGAGACTTGCTGCGAGGCGCGAACGCCCGCGCCAGCGCGCCAACCCGAGCCATGTACAAGGCGGCCGGCATGCCCTTGCCCGAAACATCGCCGATGACCAGCGACATCCGCCCGTCACCGAGCGTGATGTAGTCGAACAGGTCGCCACCGACAATCCGCGCGGCGGTGTAGCTGTCAGCCAGTTCGTAACCATCGATCCGGGGCGTGGCCGGCGGCAGGAATCGCTGCTGGATCCGCCGCGACAGCTCGATGTCCTGGGGGTGGATCAATCGTTCGGATTCGGCATGGCGATTGCCGGTAAGAATCGCGCCGATCATGCCGGCGATGCCATTCATGAACGCACGATCGGATGCACGCACCGCCAGTGGATCACTCTCCGAAGCGAGGAACAACGCACCAAGGACCGTGCCCATGCTACGCACCGGAATGGTGGCAACCGATGCCGGCAAACGATCGAGGAATGCCGCCGGCACCATCGTCGGGCCCGTCGAGGCCTGCGAGACGATCACCGGTTGGGCATGCGCCACGGCAGCGCTGGCCAAGGCACTCGCCAGTTCCTCATCCAGCATGAAGTTGCCGCGCAATCGCTTGCACAGCACGCGCCAGGGTCGATGTGAGGCTTCCCTGGCCAGCAAGGCAAACCCCTCAACTCGGGGAAACGCTTCGGACAGCGTCGCCAATGCACCATTGAGCTGATCGTCGAGACCAGTCTGGTCGGCGATCTGCTCGCCGAGCTGGGTCATTGCGGCCAGTCGGGAGATGGTGTTCTGGTAGAGCTCGTTGGCGGCCGACGTCCGAGGTGAGGCTGGCGTGTTCATCTGCACGTCGGGCACGAGCGCCGGGGGCCGAGTCGGCGGAAACGGCGTCGTTTCCATGATCGTCGGTTCGGGCGTGATGGGCTGCTGCGTGCGATCGCGACTCTTGACGCGCAGGCGCGTCTGACCAAGTTCAATGGTGTCGCCATCGAGCAAAGGCACGGGCGCCAGCAGTACTTTGCCATTGTGGCGCGTGCCGTTTGCGCTCTCGAGATCCTTCAGCCGCCAGCTGTTGCCGACAGGTTCGATCTCGGCATGGCGTCGCGACACTGCAAGGTCGCTGATCACAAGATCGGCGAATTGGCCACGACCGAGCACGGTCTGGCCAGAGATCACGAACTTCTGCCCGGCCTGCGGGCCTGCCTCGGCAATCAGTTCCAGCATGGTCGATAGAGGGAATTCTGCGTCATCGTCGGAGTTTGGCATAAACTCGGCCGACCCAAAATCCGGAGTTCAGCGATGACAACAGCGTTCTGGTGTGTTCTGGCAGCCGGATTGATGCCCTACCTATGGGTCGGCGTGGCGAAATTCACCGGCCGGGGTTTCGACAATTCGGCCGTTCGTGATTTCGAAGATCGTCTTCAAGGCATGCCCAAACGCGCCCATTGGGCGCATCTGAACAGCTTCGAGGCGTTCCCATTGTTCGCCGCGGCCGTGGCGCTGGCCACGATCGGCGGTGCCCCGGGCGAACGCACCGACGTGCTGGCCTTGGCCTTCATCGGCCTGCGCCTGCTCTACGGCGTAGCCTATCTGGCCAACCAGGCCACCGTGCGCAGCCTGTTGTGGCTGGGTGCGATCGGCTGTGTGGTGGCGATTTTCCTGGGTATCCCGCGCTGAACCAGCCTTGACCCGGGTCGTTGGTCACCGTCCAGCCGTTTTGGCGGGCCTGATAGACTGGCGTGATGTTCGTCTCAAACCGCTCCGTGCGCGCTCATGCTGCGCATCATTGACCGTTATCTTGCACGTGAACTGGCGGGCGCCTTTGCGTCCGTGAGCCTTGTGCTCGGGTTCGTGCTGTTCGGCGGTCTGATGGCCGACGTCCTGAACCGGGTCGCGCGTGGCCGAATCCCGGCAGGCCTGCTCCTGTCGCAGGTCGGTCTGCGTTCTCTCGATGCGCTGTCCATGCTGTTGCCGCTGGGTTTTTTCCTGGCGGTCTATCTCGCCTACAGCCGCCTGTACCGGGACGGCGAAGCGGGCGTGATGGCGGCTTCGGGGCTCAACAACGGCGGATTCCTGAAGCCCGTTCTTTGGCTGGCTTTGCCGCTGATGGCGATGCTGTCGGCAAACACCTTGTATTGGTCACCCAAGGCGCTCGCAAAAGCCGACTTGATGGTGCGCGAAGCGAATCGATCCTTGCTGGTCGCCGGTATGGAGCCGGGCCGTTTCGTCGACCTGCCGGGCCGCTATGGCGTGATTTATGTCGGCGAGATGAGCGCAGACGGCACGACGTTCAAGCGCCTGTTCGTGCAGCACGAGAAAGGCGATCGTGTCGACATCGTCACTGCCGCCTCGGGGAAGTTGTACGCCGATCGCCAAGGCCGCGAGCGATACCTCCGTCTGGAAGAGGGATTCCGTGTCGAAGGCAGTCTCAGTGCACCCGACTTCCGATCGATGCGATTTGCCACCAATGACCTCCGCCTGCCGGACAGCGAGAAAGGCAGTGGCAAACGCGCCGAGAGTCTGCGCACCGGCGATGTGCTGCTGGCGAGTGGCAGTGCGGTTGACCAGGCTGAGTTGCATTGGCGGATTGGCATTCCCGTATCGGTGCTGGTGCTGGCGCTGCTCGCCATCCCGCTGGCGCACACGCGCCCACGCGAAGCCCGTTTCGGTGCCGGCATCATCGCCGTCGTCG
Organism: Lysobacteraceae bacterium; assembly: GCA_040376895.1. Classification (GTDB taxonomy): domain Bacteria; phylum Pseudomonadota; class Gammaproteobacteria; order Xanthomonadales; family Ahniellaceae; genus Ahniella. The sequence goes on from JBEIPT010000243.1 coordinate 5,336, forward strand.
GCTACATTCTTTACAGCAACATGCTGGCACTGGGCCGCGGCTGGCTTGCTGAAGGCAAGATCCCGATGTCGCTCGGCCTTTGGTGGATCCATGGGCTGGTGTTGGGCATCGCGATCCTCTTGTACTGGTCGCGCACGCGCTTGCCCCGGCCGAAGGGCATCACATGAGGCTTATCAAGCGTGCCGACGGTTTGATCCTGAAATCGGTCCTGAAATCTCTGCTGTTGAGCTGGATGGTGCTCGTCGGCATTGATGCCGCTTCCGGGTTCGCGAATGAAATCGACGAGATCGGCCAGGGCAACTACGACCTGATGACCGCACTGACCTACACAGCCTGGACGGTCCCGCGGCGCATCTACGAATTTTTCCCGATGGCCGCCGTACTCGGCGCGGTATTGGGGCTTGGCGCACTATCACCCAGTTCCGAGCTCACAGCCCTGCGTGCTTCCGGCATGTCCAAGCTGCGGATTGCCGCGCCGGTTGTCGTCGTGCTGTTCGCGATTGCCACGCTGGTCACGAGCATCGGTGAAACACTCGCTGCGTTTGGCGAGCAGCA